>JBFKAF010000621.1:0-2326 GCA_041621735.1 Pseudomonas sp. | reverse complement strand
GTCGAACACCTCAACCACGACGATGACATCTACGCCCTGGTGATCACCGGCCAGGGCGGCAAGTTCTTCTCCGCCGGCGCCGACCTCAAGCTGTTCGCCGACGGCGACAAGGCTCGCGCCCGCGAGATGGCCCGGCGCTTCGGCGAGGCCTTCGAGGCGCTGCGCGATTTTCGCGGCGTGTCGATTGCCGCGATCAATGGCTACGCCATGGGCGGTGGCCTGGAGTGCGCCCTGGCTTGCGACATTCGTATCGCCGAGCGCCAGGCGCAGATGGCCCTGCCGGAAGCCTCGGTAGGTCTGTTGCCCTGTGCCGGCGGCACGCAAAACCTGGCCTGGCTGGTCGGTGAAGGCTGGGCCAAACGGATGATTCTGTGTGGCGAACGCATCGATGCCGAGACCGCCCAGCGTATCGGCCTGGTCGAGCAAGTGGTCGACAGCGGCGAAGCGCGCGGCCACGCCCTGTTGCTGGCGGCGCGAGTCGCACGGCAGAGCCCGGTGGCGGTGCGCACCATCAAACCGCTGATCCAGGGTGCCCGCGAACGCAGCCCGAATGCCTGGCTGAGCGAGGAGCGTGAGCGCTTCGTCGACCTGTTCGACGCCGACGACACCCGCGAGGGCGTGAATGCCTTCCTGGAGAAACGCGACCCGCAGTGGCACAACAAATGACCGAGGGATGGATGAACCTGTTTTCATCCCCCCTGTTCGTGCGGGATGTTGCATACGCACATCCTGCCTACCCACGAGATCGAGTATGAATATTCACTTCGAAGAACTCGCCAGCCTGCACGGCTTTCGCATCGGCATCGCCAGCCTGGACGCCGAACAGAGCCTCAACGCCCTATCCCTGCCGATGATCGAGGCGCTGGACGGCAAACTCGCGGCCTGGGCGGATGACCCGGGCATCGCCTGCGTACTGCTGCGCGGCAACGGCGCCAAAGCCTTCTGCGCCGGCGGCGACGTGCGCAAACTGGTCGACGCCTGCCGCGAGCACCCAGGGGAAATCCCCGACCTGGCCCGGCGCTTCTTCGCCGACGAATACCGCCTCGACTACCGCATCCATTGCTACCCGAAACCCTTGATCTGCTGGGCCCACGGCCATGTGCTGGGTGGCGGCATGGGCCTGATGCAGGGTGCCGGCATCCGCATCGTCACCCCGTCCAGCCGCCTGGGCATGCCGGAGATCAACATCGGCCTGTACCCGGATGTCGGCGGCAGTTGGTTCCTCGCCCGTCTGCCCGGCAAGCTCGGCCTGTTCCTCGGCCTCACCGCCAGCGCGATCAACGCCCGTGACGCCCTGGACCTGAATCTTGCCGACCGTTTCCTGCTCGACAGCCAGCAGGATGAATTGATCGACGGCCTGGTGCAGCTGAACTGGCAGGAACAACCCCAACTGCAACTGCACAGCCTGCTCAAGGCACTGGAGCACGAAGCCCGCGATGAACTTCCGGAGGCCCAATGGCTGCCGCGCCGCGCGCGGATCGACGCGTTGCTCGACCAGGCCGACCTGCCTGCCGCCTGGCACGCCCTGACCGCCCTGCACAGCGACAGCGACCTGCTTATGGCACGCGCCGCCAAGACCCTGGCCGGCGGCAGCCCGCTGACCGCTCACCTGGTCTGGCAGCAGATCGCCCGCGCCAAGCAGCTGTCCCTGGCCCAGGTGTTTCAGATGGAATACGCCATGAGCCTGAACTGCTGCCGCCATCCAGAGTTTCCCGAAGGCGTGCGTGCCCGCCTGATCGACAAGGATCAAGCCCCCCGCTGGCACTGGCCAGATGTCGCGAGCATTCCCGACGAGGTGATCGAATCCCACTTCAGCGCAGTCTGGGAGGGCGCCCACCCGCTGACGGACCTCTCCACGCACCATCTGAGTTAGCTGCGCCCAGCGCGACGGCGGCAGCATTGCAGATTCATTGCCGCCGCCCTGACGAAACCGGTCATCCAGACAAGGAGCACAACAATGCACACAATCGCCTTTATCGGTCTCGGCCACATGGGCCTGCCCATGGCCCGCAACCTGCTCAAAGCGGGCTTCAAGCTGCAGGTCTTCGACCTGGTGCAGGCCTCGGTAGACGAGCTGGCCAAGGAAGGCGCGCAAGCCGCCAGCAGCGCCACCGATGCGCTACTCGGCGCCGACACAGTGGTGACCATGCTGCCGGCCAGTCGCCATGTCGAAGGCCTGTACCTCGGCGCTAGCGGCCTGCTCGCGGCGCTCAAGCCAGGCACCCTGGTACTGGAATGCTCGACCATTGCCCCGGAGTCCGCGCGCAAGGTACACAAGGCCGCCGCCGAACGCGGCATCGAATTGCTCGACGCACCGGTCTCCGGC
>JBFKAF010000620.1:0-2327 GCA_041621735.1 Pseudomonas sp. | reverse complement strand
TAGCTAATTACCAACACGCGGCGCCGTGAAAACGGCACCCGAGGAGAATCGATATGCTTCCGGCACTGTGGGTCAGCAAGACCGGTCTGTCCGCCCAGGACATGAACCTGACCACCATTTCCAACAACCTGGCCAACGTCTCGACCACGGGCTTCAAGCGCGATCGCGCCGAGTTCGAAGACTTGCTCTACCAGATTCGCCGTCAGCCCGGTGGTCAGTCGAGCCAGGACAGTCAACTGCCGTCCGGCTTGCAGCTCGGCACCGGGGTGCGCGTGGTGGGTACCCAGAAGATTTTCACCGCTGGCAGCCTGCAGACCACCGAACAGCCGATGGATATGGCGATCAACGGCCGTGGCTTCTTTCAGGTGCTGATGCCGGACGGCACGGTGTCCTACACCCGTGACGGCAGCTTTCATCTGAACTCCGACGGTCAGGTGGTCACCTCCAATGGCTTTGCCCTGGAGCCAGCCATCGTTCTGCCCAACGAAGTGCGCACCTTCACGGTCGGCGAAGACGGCACGGTGTCGGTGACCACCTCCGGCAACCCGCAACCGCAGATCGTCGGTAACCTGCAGACCGCCGATTTCATCAACCCGGGTGGTCTGGAAGCGATCGGCAACAACCTGTTTATGGAAACCGCCTCCAGCGGCGCCCCACAGGTTGGCACGCCGGGCCTCAATGGCTTGGGCACCACCCTGCAGAACACCCTGGAAAACTCCAACGTCAGCGTGGTCGAGGAGCTGGTGAACATGATCACCACCCAGCGCGCCTACGAGATGAACTCGAAAGTCATCTCCACCGCCGACCAGATGCTGGCCTTCGTCTCACAGAATCTTTAACCCGTAGGGTGGGTTAGTCGCGAAGCGACGTAACCCACCGTTGGTGGCTATCGGCGGATTACGCTCCGCTAATCCACCCTACGCTTGCAACTGAACGCCGTGAGGTAGTGGTTATGAACCGGCTTATTATTCTGCTCTCGATGCTTGCGCTGGCGGCCCTGGGCGGCTGTGTTTCGCCGCCGCCGAAGCCGGATGACCCTTACTACGCGCCGGTGTTGCCGCGTACGCCGCTGCCGGCTGCGCAGAACAACGGTTCTATCTATCAAGCCGGCTTCGAGAACAGCTTGTTCGATGATCGTAAGGCCCACCGCGTCGGTGACATCATCACCATCACCCTCAATGAGCGGACCCAGGCCAGCAAGAACGCCGGCTCGCAGATCAAGAAGGACAGCAGCGCCGACATCGGCCTGACCTCGCTGTTCGGTGGCGCGGTATCGGCGGCCAATCCATTTTCCGACAATCAGCTGTCGCTGGGCGCCGAATACAGCGCCAGCCGCGATACCAGTGGTGATAGCAAGGCCGCTCAGGGCAACAGCCTAAACGGCTCGATCACCGTGACCGTGGCAGAAGTGTTGCCCAACGGCATTCTCTCCGTGCGCGGCGAAAAATGGATGACCCTGAACACCGGTAATGAGTTGGTGCGCATCGCCGGCTTGGTACGCGCCGACGATATCGCTACCGACAACACGGTGCCCTCGACGCGAATCGCCGATGCGCGCATCACTTACTCGGGCACCGGCGCCTTCGCCGATGCCAGTCAGCCGGGCTGGTTGGATCGTTTTTTTGTTAGCCCGCTGTGGCCGTTTTGAGGCGTGAAAGCATGAGCATGATGAAGTGGCTGATCACCGTCGCGGCGTTGCTGCTGGCATCCGTTGCTCAGGCCGAGCGGCTCAAGGATCTGGCCAGCATTCAGGGTGTGCGCAGCAACCAGCTGATCGGCTACGGCCTGGTCGTCGGCCTCAATGGCACCGGCGACCAGACCACGCAGACCCCCTTCACCGTGCAGACCTTCAACAACATGATGGCGCAGTTTGGCATCCGCGTGCCGCAAGGCGGCAATGTGCAGTTGAAGAACGTCGCCGCGGTGTCCATCCATGCCGACCTGCCGGCATTCGCCAAGCCGGGGCAGACCATCGAC
The DNA here is from genome assembly GCA_041621735.1 of Pseudomonas sp. Classification (GTDB taxonomy): domain Bacteria; phylum Pseudomonadota; class Gammaproteobacteria; order Pseudomonadales; family Pseudomonadaceae; genus Aquipseudomonas. Next base: position 350 of record JBFKAF010000620.1, on the reverse strand, counting down.
GTGACCATTTCCTCCATCGGTAATGCCAAGAGCCTGCGCGGCGGCAGCCTGCTGATGGCGCCGATGAAGGGTATCGACGGCAATGTCTACGCCATCGCCCAGGGCAGCCTGGTGGTCGGCGGTTTCGATGCCGAGGGTAGCGACGGCTCACGGATTACCGTCAACGTGCCGTCGGCCGGACGCATACCCGGCGGCGCCACGGTCGAGCGACCGGTGCCGAGCGGGTTCGATCAGGGCAATACGCTGACCCTCAACCTCAATCGGCCCGACTTCACCACGGCGAAGAATATCGTCGACCAGATCAACGAACTGCTCGGCCCTGGCGTGGCGCAAGCCCTCGACGGTGCTTC
>JBFKAF010000619.1:0-2330 GCA_041621735.1 Pseudomonas sp. | reverse complement strand
GCTTGGCCGGCTCGCTGTCGCACGGGCAGAAGCAGTGGCTCGAGATCGGCATGCTGCTGATGCAGGACCCGCAACTACTGCTGCTCGACGAGCCGGTGGCGGGCATGACCGACGCCGAAACCGAGTTCACCGCCGAGCTGTTCAAGTCGCTGGCACGCCGGCACTCGCTGATGGTGGTGGAACACGACATGGGCTTCGTCGGCAGCATCGCCGACCACGTCACGGTCTTGCACCAGGGCAGCGTGCTGGCCGAAGGCGCGCTGGAAGAGGTGCAGACCAACGAGCGGGTGATCGAAGTCTACCTGGGCCGCTGATTACGCTGATGGTTGCCACGTTCCGGCGTGGCAACCCCTACCGGGACGCTCTGCGTCCCAGCAACGCAGAGCGCCGCCAGATGCATGCCCACGCAGAGCGTGGGAACGATCAGGGCCCGCTCTACAAGGACAGAACCATGCTGCAAGTTGAACAGCTCCACCAGTACTACGGCGGCAGCCATATCCTCCGTGGCCTGTCGTTCGACGCCAAGGTCGGCGAAGTCACCTGCCTGCTTGGGCGCAACGGGGTGGGCAAGACCACCCTGCTGAAATGCCTGATGGGCCTGATTCCGGCCAAGCAGGGCGCAATTAAATGGCAAGGCCAGAGCATCGGCCATTTCAAACCACACCAGCGCGTGCACAGCGGCATCGCCTACGTGCCGCAAGGGCGGGAGATTTTCCCGCGGCTGACGGTGGAGGAAAACCTGTTGATGGGACTGTCGCGCTTCAGCGCCCAACAGGCCAAGCAGGTGCCGACGTTTATCTACGAGCTGTTCCCGGTGCTGCAGGAGATGCAACAGCGCCGCGGTGGCGACCTGTCCGGCGGCCAGCAACAACAGCTGGCCATCGGCCGCGCCTTGGCCAGCACCCCGCAACTGCTGATCCTCGACGAGCCCACCGAAGGCATCCAACCCTCGGTGATCAAGGAGATCGGCGCGGTGATCAAGACCCTCGCGGCACGCGGCGACATGGCCATCCTGCTGGTCGAACAGTTCTACGACTTCGCCGCCGAACTGGCCGACCAGTACCTGGTGATGTCGCGCGGCGAGATCGTCCAGCAGGGCCGTGGCGAGCGCATGCAGGCCGACGGAGTGCGCGGGCTGGTGGCCATCTGAGAGATGCAGGATGGGTGCCCCCGCACCAGCAGCAGGCAAACCAAGCCAAGCGCACGCTGCCTCGCACCAAAACCGAGCAAAGCCTGAGGCGCTTGCACCCGCCGCATACGACAGCAAACCTCTGCCGCCGCGAGCGCGCGCACTGTCCTGGCGCACAAGGCACGGCAATTGCTCTGTCCCAGCCATGACGCTGATTCCGGACCGCCCATGAACGCACCCGCCGCCCTGTTCACCCCCAGCTGGCATGCCGAGCTAGAGCTCGCCTATGCCCGCAACGGTGACAGCACGCGCCCGCTGCTGCGGCGCCATCAGGGCCCGTTGCGGGTGCAGAAACACCTGTACGCCGAAGGCCCGGAAGTCTGCCAGCACATCATCGTGCACCCGCCGGGCGGCATCGCCGGCGGCGACCGCCTGAAAATCAGCGCGACAGTCGGCGAACACGCCTGGGCGCAACTGACCAGCCCCGGCGCGGCCAAGTGGTACCGCGCCGCCGGCCCGGCCTATCAGCGCCTGACGCTACGCGTCGAGGCCGGCGCCACCCTGGAGTGGCTGCCGCAGGAGACCATAGTCTACTCCGCCGCCCAGGCCGAGCTGCACACCGATATCCAGCTGCTCGGCGATGCGCGCCTGTGCTACTGGGACCTGGTCGCCCTCGGCCGCCCGGCCAGTGGCGAGCGCTTCGACCTGGGTCACTTCCAGGCCCGGCTGGATATCCGCCGCGACGAGCAGTTGCTCTGGCACGAACGCCAGCGCCTGGTCGGCGGCGATGGCCTGCTCGACTCGCCGATCGGCCTGGATGGCCAGCCGGTGTTCGCCACCCTGCTGATCAGCGGCGAAATCGACCCCGCACTGTTCCAGCGCTGCCGTGACTTGCCCAGCCGGGTACGCGGCGACCTGAGCCAGCTGCCCGGCCTGCTGGTGGCCCGCTGTCTGGCCGCCGAAGCCCTGCACGCGCGGGCCTGGCTGATCGACCTGTGGCGCCTGTTGCGCCCCGTGCTGCTCGGGCGCGCTGCGCTGCCCCCACGAATCTGGAGTACCTGATGGACCTCACCCCCCGCGAGAAAGACAAACTGCTGATCTTCACCGCCGGCCTGGTCGCCGAGCGCCGCCTCGCCCGCGGGGTCAAGCTCAACTACCCGGAGGCCATGGCCTATATCTCCGCGGCCCTGCTCGAGGGAGC
>JBFKAF010000618.1:0-2335 GCA_041621735.1 Pseudomonas sp. | reverse complement strand
GCGGCCAGCGCATCGACCTCCTGGGCATCAAGAAGGACGACCTGCCGGCCGTGTGGAAGGATCTGGACATGCCCTCCGGGCATGCCTACGGCAAATCCATCCGTACCGTGAAGACCTGCGTCGGCAGCGAGTTCTGCCGCTTCGGCACGCAGAACTCGACCCAGCTGGGCATCGAGCTGGAACACGACCTGTTCAACATGTGGTCGCCGCACAAGGTCAAGCTGGCGGTCTCCGGTTGCCCGCGCAACTGCGCCGAGGCCGGCATCAAGGACGTCGGCATCATCGGTGTGGATTCCGGCTGGGAGATGTACATCGGTGGCAACGGCGGGATCAAGACCGAGGTCGCCGAGTTCTTCGTCAAGCTGAAAACCGCCGATGAAGTACGCGAATACAACGGCGCCTTCCTCCAGCTCTACCGCGAGGAGGCCTTCTACCTCGAGCGCACCGTGCACTACATGCAGCGCGTGGGCATGGACCACATCAAGAAGGCCGTGCTGGAAGATGCCGAGAACCGCAAGGCACTCAATGCCCGCCTGCAATACGCCCTGTCCTTCGAGCAGGACCCCTGGAAAGAGCGCATCGAACAGCCGCAGTTGAAGAAAGAGTTCGATCGCATCGCCGTTGTTCAAGTCGAGGAGGCCTCCGTATGAGCTGGCTGGATATCTGCGCCCTGGAAGAAATAAACGTGCTGGGCTCGCGCATCATCAAAGGTCCCAAGGGCGACATCGCGATCTTCCGTACCAGTGACGACGAGGTCTTCGCCCTCGATGACCGCTGCCCGCACAAGGGCGGCCCGCTGTCTCAGGGCTTGATCTATGGCAAGCGCGTGGCCTGCCCGCTGCACAACTGGCAGATCGAGCTGGCCAGTGGTGAAGCCGTGGCCCCGGATGTCGGCTGTGCGCACAAGCATGAGGCAAAAGTCGAGAGCGGCCGCGTCTGGCTGGCCCTCAAAGCGACTGCCGCCGAGTGCGCCTAAACCCGTAGGAGCCAGCTTGCTGGCGATGCTTTTCGCGACCTGGATCGCCAGCATGCTGGCTCCTACAACAGGTCGCAAAACCACGGAGTCGAGCGCCATGCCCACCCCCAATCAAATCACCGCGTCGACCTGCTGCTACTGCGGCGTCGGCTGCGGCGTGCTGATCGAACACGACGGCGAGAAGATTCTCGGCGTCAAAGGCGATCCGAATCACCCCGCCAACTTCGGCAAGCTCTGCAGCAAAGGCTCGACCCTGCACCTGACCGGCGACCTCGACGCGCGCGGCCTGTACCCGCAGTTGCGTCTGGGCAAAGGCCTGGCCCGCTCGCGCACCGACTGGGACAACGCCCTGGAGCATGCCGCCAACGTCTTCGCCGAGACCATCCGCGAACATGGCCCGGACAGCGTGGCCTTCTACATCTCCGGCCAGTTGCTGACCGAGGATTACTACGCCTTCAACAAGCTGTCCCGTGCCCTGGTCGGCACCAACAACATCGACAGCAATTCACGCCTGTGCATGTCCAGCGCGGTGGTCGGCTACAAGCGCAGCCTCGGCGCCGATGCGCCGCCCTGCAACTACGAGGACATCGAGCAGAGCGACTGCCTGCTGATCGCCGGCAGCAACATGGCCTACGCCCACCCGGTGCTGTTTCGCCGCTTGGAAGAAGCCAAGGCCAAACGCCCGCAGATGAAGGTCATCGTCATCGATCCGCGGCGCACCGATACCTGCGAGCTGGCCGACCTGCACCTGGCCATCCTGCCCGGCACCGACGTGGCCTTGTTCCACGGCATCCTGCACATCCTCATGTGGGAAGGCTGGATCGACCGCGACTATATCGACCAGCACACCGAGGGCTTCGACGCCCTGAAGAAGCTGGTGCGCGATTACACCCCAGGCACCGTGGCGGACATCTGCGGCATCTCCCTGGAAAATCTGCAGGCCTGCGCCGAGCTGATCGGCAAGTCGCCCTCGTTCCTTTCGCTGTGGTGCATGGGGCTCAATCAGTCCAGCGCAGGCAGCGCGAAGAACAGCGCGCTGATCAACCTGCACCTGGCCACCGGCCAGATAGGCCGGCCCGGTGCCGGTCCCTTCTCCCTGACCGGCCAGCCGAATGCCATGGGCGGCCGCGAAACCGGCAGCCTGTCCAACCTGCTGCCCGGCCACCGCGATGCCGCCAACGCCGAACACCGCGGCGAAGTCGCCGCCTACTGGGGCGTCGACGCGCTGCCGGACACACCCGGCCTGACCGCCATCGAACTGTTTGACGCGGTACATGCGGGCAAGATCAAGGCCCTGTGGATCGCCTGCACCAACCCCGCACAGTCGCTGCCCAACCAGAACAAGGTGCACGAAGCGCT
>JBFKAF010000617.1:0-2344 GCA_041621735.1 Pseudomonas sp. | reverse complement strand
TTCACCGCGCTGACCAGCAGGGCCTGGGCTTGCGGTACGGCGGCTTCTGCCGCGAGGTTCATGCTGGTCTCGAGCTGCTCGATCTCGGCGCCCATGCCCATCATCTTCATGGTGCGCGCTACTTTGCCGAGATTACCCGGCAGCTCGATGCGTACCGACTCGTTGTTGCTGAAGCCGCCGGGTGTGCCCAGTTGCTTGACGGCGATCTGCGCGCCCTGGGTCAGGGCGTCCTTCAAGCCGCCAGTGGCGTCCTGTTGCGTGAGGTCGGCGAGGGACAGGGCGAAGGCGCTGACGGACAGCGCCAGGCCGGCGAACAGGGTAGTGACACGGAGCATGACAAGATCCTTCTGACGGAGTGTAGGCAGCCAGCATAGCGAAGTGGGGCTGGCGCGCCCATTCAGGCGTGCTGCTCATGTCTGCTCGGCATCCACGGAGGCGCACTCATGAAGCCAGTCGATGAAGGCCAGCAGCCGGCTCGGCATAGGTTCACGAGACGGGTGCACCAGCTGGTATTCGCAGGGGCTGCTAAGCGCGAAGTCGCCGAATGGCAGGATCAGTTCGCCGCGTTCGAGGCGCTGCTGCACCAGGCGCTGTCGACCGATGGCGATCCCTGCATGATGGGTCGCTGCCAGGGTGCACAGATCGGAGCGGTCGAAGGTCAGGCTGCGCAGCGGCAGCTTGGCCTCGATCCCCCGATGCCGGGCCCACAGCTGCCATTCGGCATCGTAGGCGGCGTTGTCCCAGGCCAGGGAGTCATGCAGCAGGATGCACTGTTGCAGGTTGTCTGGATGCTCCAGCAAGCCATGGCGCTGGGCGTACTCGGGGCTGCACACCGGGGCGATCCGCTCGTCCATCAGCGTGCTGGTGACCAATCCGGGAGACTCCTTGTTGGAGAAATACAGCGCCAGGTCGATGTTCTGGGTGCGGAAATCGACCGTCTCATTGCCCACCCGGATGTCCAGGGCAATTGCGGGGTAGCGGGCGGTAAACTCGGCCAGTCTCGGCACCAGCCAGCACTCGGCGAGCGAGGGGCGCAGATACACCGCCAGCGGCCCGGCGATTTCACTGCCGGGCGCCTGCTGCAAGGCCTCGCGCAACTCGCCCAGCGCGCCCTGGAGGATGTTGAAGATTCGTTCGCCATCGGCGCTCAGGCGAATCTGCCGGGGCAGGCGCTGAAACAGCTGCAAGCCCAGCCCGCGTTCCAGGCGGCCGATACGGTGGCTGACGGCGCTCGGCGTCAGGCATAGCTCCTGCGCCGCGCGGGCGAAGCTCAGGTGCCGCGCCGCGACCTGGAAGGTATAGAGGTTGGCGAACTGGCTGTTGTTGAGTTCGGCGCCCGCGCGCGGGGGAAGATTCAGCATGGCGTCATTCTCATGGTGAGCGGTGGTGGGTCAGCAGCCGTTGTTATCAAGCCTAGGCCTGTTCGGCCTGCAACAGCTGTTGGCCCTTGGCCAGGTACCCGGCCATTTCCGTCTCGGGCACCATGCTGCCCCCCGTGGCCCAGACCAGGTGGGTGGCCTGGGCCATCCGCGCCGGGGTCAGGTTCATGCGCGTTCGATAGCCTTGCTCCTCGCTCAGCACGCGAGCCATACCCGGTACGCCGGCCAGGGCCGAGGGTTCCAGGCGCAGGCCTTCGCTGCTTTCCAGCAGCGCCAACAGGCGGTACAGCTCTTCATCGCTGACCGTGTAATAACCGTCGATCGAGCGCTGCAGGGCGCGGCCGACGAAGCCGGACGGGCGACCGACCGCCAGGCCGTCGGCGGCGGTGAGGTTGTCGATGCCGAAGTCCTGCACCGAGACCTCATCGTGGCGGCCGGTATGCACCCCGATCAGCATGCAGGGCGAGTGAGTGGGTTCGGCAAACAGGCAATGTACCGCATCGCCAAACGCCAACTTGAGGCCGAAGGCCACTCCGCCCGGGCCACCTCCGACGCCACAGGGCAGGTAGACGAACAGCGGGTGCTCGGCATCGACGCGGATCGCCGCGGCCCGCAGCTGTTGCTGCAAGCGTTCGGCGGCGACCGCATAGCCGAGGAACAGGCTGGTCGAGTTCTCGTCATCGACGAAGTGGCAGTAAGGATCGGCGCTGGCCTGCTTGCGCCCCTCGGCCACCGCGACGCTGTAATCGGAGTCGTACTCGACCACAGTCACGCCGTGGGCGCGCAGCTTGTCCTTCTTCCACTGCCGCGCATCGGCGGACATGTGCACCGTGGCCTGGAAGCCCAGGCGGGCGCTGATGATGCCGATCGACAGACCGAGGTTGCCGGTCGAACCGACGGCGATCTTGTAGCGGCCGAAGAAGGTCCGCGCGGCGTCGCTGTCGAGCCGCGCGTAGTCGTCGCTT
>JBFKAF010000616.1:0-2345 GCA_041621735.1 Pseudomonas sp. | reverse complement strand
GGGCCACCGATTCGTCCCAGGCCTGGTTGACGTCGACCCGCACGCTGGCGGAGTCACCCAGGGCGCGCTTGATGGCAATCACGTGCTTGAGGTCGTGGCTGACTTCGTTGGCACCGATCTTCAGCTTGAAGATGCGGTGGCGCCGCGCCTCAAGCATCTGTTCGGCCTCGGCGATGTCCTTGACGGTGTCGCCCGAGGCCAGGGTCCAGGCCACCTCCAGGCTGTCGCGTACGCGGCCGCCGAGCAGTTCGCTGACCGGCAGACCGAGGCGCTTGCCCTGGGCATCGAGCAGCGCGCTTTCCAGCCCGGACTTGGCGAAGGTGTTGCCCTTGGCCGCCTTGTCCAGATGCTGCATGGCGGCGTTGATGTTGCCCGCGGCCTGGCCGACCAGCAGCGGTGCCAGGTGGCTGTCGATATTCTGCTTGATGCTCTCCGGGCTCTCGTTGCCGTAGGCCAGGCCACCGATGGTGGTCGACTCGCCCAGGCCTTCGATGCCGTCCGAGCAGCGCAGGCGGATCACCACCAGGGTCTGCTTTTGCATGGTGTGCATCGCCAGCTTGTGCGGGCGGATGGTCGGCAGATCGACGATGATCGCCTCGATGCTTTCGATCAGGACTGGGCTCATTTCAGGTTCCGCAGGGTTGTCATCAGGAAGCCGCCAGTGCAGCGCCTTGCGCGACGCGAGTGCGGCGCTGGCTGCTGATGGCGAACAGGGTCATGGCAATGGCAGCCACCGCGCCCGGCAGGGCGAAGGCCATGAAGTTGAGTTGCAGCGGCAGGCTGATGCCCAGCAACGCGCCACCGAGCAGCGGGCCGACGATGGCGCCGTTGCGGCCGATGCCCGAGGCCCAGCCGAGGCCGGTGGAGCGGATGTTCATCGAGTAGAACTGCGCGGCGCAGGCGTACAGCAGGATTTGCGAACCGATGGTGGTGGCGCCGGCGATGGCGATCAGGCCGTAGAGCACCGGGGTCGGGCTGTTGAAACCGAGCAGGCTGATCGACACCGCGGCGATGACGAAGAACACCGCCAGCACTCGCGGCAGATTGAGGCGGTCGCCGAGCACCCCGCCACCGATGGCGCCGAAGATCGCGCCGACATTCAACACCAGCAGGAAGGACAGGCTCGAACCCAGGCTGTAACCGGCATTGGCCATCAACTTGGGCAGCCAGGAACTCAGCGCATAAACCATCAGCAGGCAGCAGAAGAACGCCAGCCAGAGCATCAGGGTGCGCAGCGCACGGCCTTCGCTGAACAACTGCAGCACCGGCGTGCCGGCACTCTTGGGCGCGGCCATCAGCAGCTCGTCGCCGGCGTTCAGCGGATACTGCGGATCGACCCGCTTGAGCACTTGGCGTGCCTCATCCTGGCGACCGTTGCGCAGCATGAACCCGACCGACTCGGGCAGCAGGTAGATCACCAGCGGCAACAGCAGCAGTGGAATGCCGGCGATGAAGAACATCACCTGCCAGCCGAACTGCGGGATCAGCCACATGCCCAGGCCGGCCGAGAGCATGCCGCCGACCGAGTAGCCGCTGAACATGATGGCCACCAGGGTGCTGCGGATCTTCTTCGGCGCGTATTCGTTCATCAGCGCCACCACGTTGGGCATCACCCCGCCGATGCCGAGGCCGGCGATAAAGCGGCAGGCGCCGAACTCCGTGGGGTTGCGGGCGAAGCCGTTGAGCACGGTGAAACCGCTGAACAACACCACGCAGATAGTGATGGCCTTCTTGCGCCCGATGCGGTCGGCCAGCGGGCCGAAGAACAGCGCGCCGAACATCATGCCGAACAGCGCATAGCTGCCCAGGGCGCCGGCTTCCAGGGGACTCAGGCCCCATTCCTTCATCAGCAGCGGCAACACCACGCCGTAGATGACCAGGTCATAGCCGTCGAAGATGATGATCAGGGCACACCAGAACAGCACCATCCAGTGGAAGCCGTTGAAGCGTGCGTTGTCGATGATGTCGTGAACGTCGATCTTGCGCATGGCATGGGACTCTTTTGTTGTTGTAGGAGCGCGTCCTGGCGTGGCTATCCCTCGGACGGGCGCTGACCGGGCTTAGCCCAGGTCACCGCCGCCCACCGGCAGGGTCACGCCGGTGATGTAGGCGGCATCGTCGGATGCGAGGAAGAGGATCGCCCCGGCCTGCTCGTCGATGCTGCCGTAGCGTTTCATCAGGCTGCTCTGCACGGTCTGGTCGACGATCTGCTGGTACCAGCCTTTTTCCTCCTCGCTCGGCTCGGCGGCGTTACGCGGAATGCGCCGCGGCGGCGCCTCGGTGCCACCGGGTGCGGTGGCGTTGACGCGGATGCCACGCTCGGCGGTCTCGAACGCCAGGCAGGC
>JBFKAF010000615.1:0-2346 GCA_041621735.1 Pseudomonas sp. | reverse complement strand
CGCCGGCGTGGTTGATCTCGACGATATTCTGGTCGATGTCGTGCGCCACCGCCGTTTGCTGCTCGGCCGCCGCGGCGATTTGCTGGCTCTGGTCGACGATCATACCCACCGCGCCGAGGATATTTTCCAGCGCCTGCTGCACCTTGCTCGACTCGCTGACCGTGCCATCGGCCATCTGATGGCTCACGCTCATGGTCTTCACCGCGGCACCGACGCCACCTTGCAGCTTGTCGATCATCGCCTCGATCTGCTCGGTGGACTGCTGAGTGCGCTTGGCCAGGTTGCGCACCTCGTCGGCCACCACGGCAAAACCACGGCCCTGCTCGCCGGCCCGCGCCGCTTCGATGGCGGCATTCAGCGCCAGCAGGTTGGTCTGCTCGGCGATGCCCTTGATCACGTCCAGCACCTGGCTGATCGAGGCGCTGTCACTGGCCAGTTGGTTGATCACCTCCACCGACTGGTCGATCTCGCCAGCCAGGCGCTGGATGCTGCCAACCTGAGACTCGACCAACGCGCGCCCGTTGACGGTTTCCTGATTGACGCTCTGCGCGCTGTTGACTGCCGCGGCGGCGCTGCGCGCGACCTCCTGGGCAGTGGCGGACATCTGATTCATCGCCGTCGCCACCTGTTCGATCTGGCTGCGCTGACCGGCGACCGCCTGATTGCTCTCACCGGAGACCACCTCCACCCGGTCGGCCTGGCGCTCGACCTCGGTGACGGTCTGACCGACGCGCTCGATCAGGTCGTGAATCTTCACCACGGTTTGATTGAATACCTCGCCCAGCTCGCCCAGCTCATCCCGACTCTGCGGTTTGAAACTCACGGTCATGTCACCGGCCGCCACCTTATTCATGACCTGACCCAGGCTCTTCAGGGTGGTACGGGTCGACACGTAGAAGCCGCTATAGAGATAGACGATCAGCAGGAACACCAGCACCAGCGCTACCACCAGCAGCAGCATCTGCTCGCGGTTTTCCTGCAGACGCGCCTGCAATTGCTGATCGAGGAACAGCAGCACCGCGTCGTTGAACTGGTAGGTCTTGCCCATCACCGCGGTGACTTCGTCGTAGAACTGATTCCACGGCATGTCCAGGGTGTCGGCGATCACCACCTTGTCTTCGAACAGCGTAGCGCTGTCCTTCAGGGTGGCCTGACTGGCAGTGGCCAGGCGTTCCAAGGCGGCACGAGCCGCCGGGCTGCTGTTCAGGGCGTCCTGCAGGTTCAAGCCGTATTCGGCATGCAGCTTTTCCAGCTCCAGCAGCAGCTCATCGAACTGGGTACTGGCTGCCGAGTTGAGAAAGCCCTGGGCCAGCGAGTAGGCACCTACCGCCCGCCCTTCACTTAATGGCGCGGTAATGATCGGGGTAACGCTGGTGATCAGTTCGGTCATCTGCCGCACTTCACGCTGGCGGTCCTGACTCAAGCCCGCCTGGCTGGCGACCAGTTTGATAAAGACCTGGGAGCTGCCCAACAGCTTTTCGGCTATCGCCGATTTGCCCTGCAAGGATGTCTCGCTCTGTACTGCTTGCAGTTTGCCGATCATCTCGTCGCGCTTGCTGGTGAACTCTTCGACCTGTTCGGTCTCACGGGCGACCGGTTGTAAACCCTTTAGGGTCTCTCCCAAGGCGCGCTGCAGTTGCTCCAGGCGGCTTTCCAGATTGCCCGCGTTACCCGACTGACCAATCACCACGTTGATCTGTACCAGATCGGCATAGCTTTCCAGGTCGCGACGCAGGGAGAGCGTCTCCCCCAGCAGGTCGAGGCTTTCCAGTGCCGCCTGGGTGCTGACGAACTGCCGATAGGAGTCGCGCACCAGGTAGAAGTTGGTGACCAGCATCGGCAGGAAAAACAAGACGCTGATCAAGCTGAACTTCATGCCGAAGCTGAGACGGTTCATTAACGCGATAGCCGGATACAACACGCTCTTCACAAGACGTCTCCCGTCCTAATAATTATTGTGGTGTAACGTTTCGAGGTCGGCCGCCGAGCATCTCAGGCGCAGGCCTGGACGTCCCCTGGCGCTTGACCAAAGGCGCTCGAATCAGCACGAAAAATACTGGCAAATCAGCGCAGGCGATACGCGCAGAGCATTTGTCGAGCACGGCATGCTTATATACCCGCTATCGGCACCAATCTCTGTAACTAAAGGTTAAGCATGCCCGGATCCTTACGCCTCGGTATCGACCTCGGCGGCAGCAAAATAGAGCTGATCGCCCTGGACAACGGCGAACAACGCTGGCGCCAACGCATCGCCACGCCGCAGGGCGATTACCGGCAGACCCTGGCGAGTATTGCCGGCCTGATCGAGCACGCCGAACGCGAATTGGGCAGGCGCGGTAGCGTCGG
>JBFKAF010000614.1:0-2352 GCA_041621735.1 Pseudomonas sp. | reverse complement strand
GAGATACCCGCCGGCCGATTGATGCTGGAAAGCGACTCGCCCTTCCTGCTACCGCGCAGCCTGCGGCCGAAACCGAAGAGTGGGCGCAATGAACCGGCCTTCTTGCGTGAAGTCCTGCGTGAAGTGGCGCTGCACCGCAACGAGAGCGAGGCAAGCCTGGCCGAGCACAGCACGGCATGTGCCCGACAGTTCTTCGACCTGCCAAGCCTCGTCGAGGAGGCGGCCGACAGCGATCAGGGTTGAAGCCCGCCCCTCTTCTTCAGCCCCGGCGCGCCATGCCCTAGGTGAATCGAGTGCTGCCTTGATATAGATCAAGCCGCCGCTGGGTGATCCGCACCACAATGCCGGCACCTTGCCGCTGCGGTTATGGCCACGATCAGAAGAAGACAACATGGGCACATGGATTCGTAACCTTTCCCTCAAATACAAGTTCTGGGCCGTCAACGCCGTCGCCTTAGTGACCACCATACTGTTGGTGCTGTATGCCCTTCATCTGGAGTGGCAGGTGCGGGTCGACGCCGCCCAGAGCGCGGCACAGCGCCACGCCAAACTGCTCAGCGCCTGGCCCGAGGGACAGCCACTGCCGAGCGATCCGGCACTGCTGCGCTTTGCCGTGGGCGAAACACCCACGCTGCCGGATAACCAGGGCCTCGCCTTGAGCCGTGCCAGTGGCTGGATCACGCTGGAGCATGATCCTCTGGCGACCCAGGCGGGTTTGATCGGCGCCGAGGTCATCGAACTCGAACAGGGCCAGCGCCTCGCCGTGCTGGCTCAGGCGCCCAGCTTGCTGCAAGTCTTCAGTGAGCATGCGCCACGCTACGCACTGGTTGTCGCGCTGCTGATGCTGGCTCTGCTGGCCGCCTCGCAATTGCTGATTCGCTTCCTGCTGACCCACCTCAACACCCTCAAGGATGTGCTGCTCAAGGTCGAGAAAAGCGGTGACCTGGCCGTGCGCGTGCCACTCGATTGCCGCGACGAAGTCGGACAAATGGCCACGGCGTTTAATGCCATGCAGGCAAGCTATCAATCGGTGGTTGGCAGCGTGGCGCAAGCGGCGACTCGCCTGGACGAGCGTGCCGACCGACTGGCCAGGAGCATGCGCGAGGTGCGCCAAGGCATGCTCGAGCAGCAGAGCGAGACCGAGCAGGCTGCCACGGCAATCAATCAGATGTCCGCCACTGTGCAGCATATCGCCCAGCACACCGCCACGACCCGTGACCAGTCGAAAAGCGCCGAACAGTTGACCGGCGCCGGTCAGCAGGTGGTCAGCCGGGTCGGAGAATCCATTGCCGGATTGTCCAACGGCGTGCAACAGACGGCCCAGATGATCCAGCAGCTGGCGGCCGACAGTCAGAAAATCAGTGGCGCGGTGCAGGAGATCCACGGCATCGCCGAACAAACCAACCTGCTCGCCCTCAACGCAGCCATCGAAGCGGCACGTGCCGGAGAGATGGGCCGCGGCTTTGCGGTGGTGGCCGATGAGGTGCGCAATTTGGCCAAGCGTGTCCAGCAGTCGACCGACGAGATCACCCAGATGATCAGCCGCCTGCAAAACGGCACCAACGATGCCGTGGAGTTCATGCAGGAGAGCTCGCTGAAGGCCGATGGCTGTGTGCAGCAAGCTCATGAAGCCGCTGATGCACTGGCGGCCATCACGGCCTCAGTCAGCCAAATGCGCGAGAGCAATACCCAGATCGCCGTGGCGGCCGAGCAACAGAGCCAGGTGGCCGAGGAAATGAACCGCGCAGTGGCGAGCATCCGCGATGTCACCGAGCGCACGGTGCAGCAGACGAACGATTCGGCCAGCACCAGCAGCGAGCTGGCGGCACTGGCCGGGCAACTGACTCAGGCCATTGGTCAGCTCAAGCTGTAGCAGCGCCAGGGCCAGCCCTTTAAGGGCCAGGCCGAGCGGTCGGTGAACGCGAGAGCCAGGATCAGCCGAACACCGTCACGGTCTGCCGGCTGATCGCTAACAGCTCGCCTTGCGCCGTCCACAGGGCCGCGGCGATATGTCCGTAGCCGTCGCGAGCATGTTCGATCTGCGCCTGGTAGTGACACCAATCCAGGGTAGTCAACTCGGCCACTGGCTGAATGAATTCGATGGTCCAGGTCAAGGAACTGCCCGGTGCCGGAGAGCGCAAGTGCGACAGCAGCGCTGGTGGCCAGGCATCGACCAGCGCCAGCAGGTGCGCCTCGTTGACCGGTTGTGCCTCGCTTTCATCACGCAAACGCACCCAGCCGCCCATCTCCCGCGCAGGATTGTTGGTAAAGGGCATGCCGCCAATGCCCCAGCGCATGGCCAGAAACCGGGTAAATTCCGGGGTCACATTGGCCAGATAAGGCAGCTCCGGG
>JBFKAF010000613.1:0-2360 GCA_041621735.1 Pseudomonas sp. | reverse complement strand
TTGGTCGGCCCCTGCTCGAACATCAACTCGCCGTAGATATCGTCCTCGACGATCTGGATATCGAAATCACCAGCCAGGCGCAGCAACTGTTTTTGCCGTCCTTCCGGAATGGTGCCGCCCAGCGGATTGCTCAGCCGTGCGGTCAATACCAGAGCCTTGATCGGCCATTGACTGGCGGCCAGTTGCAAGGCCTCCAGGCTGATACCGGTGGTCGGGTCGCTGGGGATTTCAATAACTTTCAGGCCAAGCAGATCGGCCAGTTGCAGCAACCCATAATAGGTCGGCGATTCAGCGGCGATCAGGTCTCCCGGTTTGGTGAGCACGCGCAGCGACATTTGCAGGGCATCGACGCAGCCATGGGTGATCACTACCTCGGAAGGATCGACCACCACTCCGGCATCACGCATGCGAATCGCAACTTGACGGCGCAGCGGTTCGAAACCAGGGCTGAACATGTAACTGAAGGCCCGCGGGCTATGGAAGCGGGTGACCTTGGCCAATTGCTGATGCAAGGCACGCACCGGCAAATACTCGACATGTGGCACGGCGGCGCCCAGCGGAAACACCCCTTCACGGCGCGACTCGGTCAATATCTGGTTGATGATACTGCTGCGCGTCACCAGGCCGGGCCGCTCGACACGGGCGATATCCGGGGTCGGCGCAGTAAGCGCGGGGGTCTGGTGCACATAGAAACCCGATTGCGGCCGAGCGCGAATCAGGCCCATATCCTCTAGATTGGCGTAGGCCTGTAACACAGTGGCGTGACTGACGCTTAGCTGCGAGCTCATCTTGCGCACCGACGGCACCCGCTCCCCCGGCTGATAAACACCGCGGCGGATATCTTCCGCCAACTGCTGGGCGATACGCTGATAGAGCAACAGATTGGTCATAACCGCCTTCCTGCCTAACTGAACCATAACAGTAACCCGAGACAGCGAAAGTGCACCGGTACAGGCCTGAAAATTGTGGGCGATACAGTGCAAAACCGCCAATGACTGTATCCGTCTAATAGGAGCAAAAGATAACTGTTTGGTAATAAGCTGGCCTGTAACCGTGCATTGCCGATGAACTAGCAGCCCATACCTCGGATACCAAACCAGCGATAGCGACCCGCAATCAGTCCGCTGGATGGCGAGTCGCGCCCACAAAAAACCCCGACTAGCCTGACGCTAGCCGGGGTTTGTAGCGCTCCCTCGATCAGCGAGCGGCGCCCAGACGCCCTTGCTCGTCGGAGAAGACGATCTCGACCCGGCGATTTTGCGCACGTCCTTTGGCCGAAGCATTCTCCTTCACCGGGAAGCTTTCCCCATGACCTTGCACCTCGATGCGCTTGGCCTCGATTCCCAGATCGACCAGCATATCGGCCACGGCCTGTGCCCGCGCCCGGGACAACTCGAGGTTCACCTGCTTATCGCCGCGGTTGTCGGTGTAGCCCTCGATGCGCACCACTCGACGCGGGTTGAGCTGGAGAAAATGCACCAGCTTCAGCACAGTACGGTTGGCCGAGGCCTGCAGATCAGCTTGCCCGGCATCGAACAACACGTCACCCAGGGTCATCACCAGGCCGCGCTCGCTCTCGCTGGTTGCCAGGCTGAGCATTTGCTCTTCCAGCCAATTGCCATGCTCCTGCACGCTCAGCAGCTTGGCCTCACGCAGGGCCAACTGCAGGCGCTGGACGTCCAACTCAAGCTTGACCGCCCGCTCCTGGTTCAGGCTCAACGCACTGTGTTGCTCGGCGATTTCACTGTAGCGCTGACTCAGGTAAGCGTAATGCCTGACATCGTCGGCACTGCCCCAGTAACTCGACAAGCGGTCTGCACGGGCCAGCGACTCACCGGCGCGGATCACATCTTTAGGCGCGCTGCGCAGCACATTGGAATCCTCCTTGACCGCCTGAAAACGGCTGCGAGCCGCCTCGAGCGCCTCACCGCTGTCCGTCTGCGAGCCCGCACAACCAGTCAACAGCAAGGCCAGCATGACACCGCTAATCGCTCGGGTTCTGGCGTTCATTGCAGCTCCCCCAACTGCTTGCGCAGACGGTTGATCCGATTGTGCAACTCGCTCAGTTGCGCCTGGCTTTTCTCGGTCAATACGCGCGCCTCCGCCAAGCGCGCATCCAGCTCGGCCTGCTCGGCGAGCATCCGCGCATCCTTGTACGCCTCTTGCGCCATGGCGGCCTGGGCCTGAACAAGCTTGTTTTCAGCCAGGGTCAACTCGGTCACTTGCTCACTCGCACCGACGGCTTTGGCTTGGCTCGTCGCCTGCTCGCTCAGCCGCAGCTGCTCGGTTGGCGCCGGGTCACTGGCGCAACCGCTCAGGGCCACCAGCACCAGTGCGCTGTATAAAAATCGATTAGTCAC
>JBFKAF010000612.1:0-2368 GCA_041621735.1 Pseudomonas sp. | reverse complement strand
CGCTCGCCGCCAGCGGCAGCGGCAACCGCTTCCTTGATCTGGCTGACGTCGTAGGTCGCGGCCACGCGGGTCTGCAACTTGCCGCTGGCGATCAGTTGGGTCAGTTCGCCAAATACCTTCATCTGCTCGGCCTGGCTGGCGTTCTGGAACCACTTGGCCAGCCAGAAGCCTTTCAGGGTGACGCCGCGGAACACGAAAGACGCCGGCGACACCTGGCAGGGCTGCCGGCTCATCATCCCGTAGTTGACCAGAATGCCGGCGTCGCCCAGGCTCGCGGCGAGGTGGTCAGTGGCCGTGCCGCCCACGGCATCGATGCCCAGCAGCACCGGCGCACCTGCGGTGGCTTCGCGCACGCGCTTGGCCAGATCCGGGCCATCCACCAGCACCACATCGCCGCCTTCGGCGCTGACGCCCGCCACTGCGGATTCGCGGCGTACCACGTTGATGGTTTTGAACCCGCGCAGCTTGGCCAGCTGGATCAGGTAGCTGCCGACGCCCGAGTTGGCGGCGTTCTGGATCACCCAGTCGCCTGGCTGGAGGGCGACGAACTCGCTGAGCAGCAAGGAGGCGGTCGGCGGGTTGACGGTCATCATCGCCAATTGCTGTGGGTCGGCCTCCGGCAGCGGAATCAGCTTGTTGGCCGGAGCATTCAGGTGAGTGACCCAGGTACCGCAGCCGACCGGCAGCAACACCATCTGGCCGACTTTCAGCGTGCCGACATCCGGTCCCAGTTCTTCGACGCGGCCGACACCCTCGTTACCGCCGATGGCGGGCAAAGGCGGCAGCATGCCGTATTCGCCGGTCAGGGTGAGCACGTCGGAAGGGTTGATGGGCGCGGCCAGCACCTTGACGCGTACCTGCCCAGCGGCCAACGGCGGCAGCTGCAACTCGACCGCGGCGATCACATCCTGCGGCACTGGGCCGCGTTGTTGGTATTCGGCTTTGAGCATGAAGGTTCTCCAGTTGGCACTAAACGGGTGGCAACAAGTCTAGATCGGAGTGACTGTTAGTGGACGAATTGCGCTGTATCGTCCCCAGTGATAACGCGCTGTGCTGGCTTGCGGGCTTGTTCAACGGTTAGTCTGGCCATGCAGCTTTGGCAGGCAAAAGGGCATGACATGCAATGGATATGGGGGATCGGCCTGTTCTGGCTCAGTATGCTGGCGCTGGCAGAGCCGCTGCGCTTGGGCTTCGGTACCAATAAGCCACCCTATGTGTTCGAAGGTGAGGCCAGGGGGCTGGAGTACGAGATAGTGGTGGCCGCCGCGCAGCGCGCCGGTTTCACCGTTGAGGTTCGCTATGCGCCGATGGAGCGTCTGCACTTCATGCTGCGTCGAGGGTTGATCGATGCAATCGCCACAACCAATACCCAGAGCGGTATCAGCGCCTTCTATTCCGAACCCTATATCCACTACCAGAATGTCGCGATCGCGCTGCGAGCGCGGCACTACCAGATCGAGCGGATTGCCGACCTGGGCCAATACTCGGTCAGCGCCTTTCAGCGTGCGCGTTTTTTGCTCGGTAGCGAGTTCCAGCGTATGGCCGAGAGCAATCCGCGCTATCACGAAGAGGCCAGGCAGATTGCGCGCAACCGTCTGCTGTACAGCGGGCGGATCGATGTGGTGGTCGCCGATATGCGCATTTTTCGTTACTTCAATCGTGATGTGCTGGATCAGGTCGATGTCAGCCAACCGCTCGCCGAATACCCGGTATTCCCACCGACGCCTTATCAGGTGGGCTTCGCGCAGAAGCGGTCGCGCGATCTGTTCGACCGAGGGCTCGCTGCGCTTCGTGCGAGCGGCGAGTACAGTGCCATCGAGCGCAATTACGCGATGTATTGACTGGCGCGGCTACCTGAGTCTGGCTGTTCGCAGTCCCGGGCTCGCGCTTCGAACAGCTGGCGTGAGTGTGTGCAGGTTGGCCTTGGTGCGCGATCATCGGGTCGGGAAGCGACAAGCCCGCGCGATTGCTCGCAGGAGAAGAACATGTTGCTAAAGCGTTGTGTCTCGGCCTTGAGTCTGATTGCCCTACTCACCGCAGCAGGGGGCGCGGCCCAAGCTGCGGAGTACCCCAGCGAGCGAGGCGTGGTGCAGGTCACCGCGCTGCTGTCGGGTCTGGAGCATCCCTGGGGCATGGCCTTTCTGCCGGATCGGCAAGGTCTGCTGGTCACCGAGCGGCCCGGTCGTTTGCGTCTGGTCAGCCTGCAGGGCGCGCTGTCCGCCCCTGTCGCTGGTGTGCCGAGGGTCTATGCCCAGGGTCAGGGTGGCTTGCTCGATGTAGCCTTGTCGCCCGAGTTCACCGAGGACCGCTGGGTCTACCTCTCCTACGCCGAGGGTGGCGACGGTCAATACGCCGGTACGGCGGTGGG
>JBFKAF010000611.1:0-2368 GCA_041621735.1 Pseudomonas sp. | reverse complement strand
GATTCCGCTGACGCCGTCGGTGTACTCCATGCGTGCATGCTCGTAACGCACCCCGGGGGTGATGGTCAGGCGGCCGTCGAGCAGCTTGAGTTCGTTGCTCAGGTAGGCGGCCTTGGCCTCGTCGTCGAAGGTCCAGTCGCGGATCACGCTATGTGCGCCGCTGGCCAGGTTCTGCCGGTTGACCTTGAAGTCGACGTCTTCCTTGACCAGGCGGGCGCCGAGCAGCCAGGTCTGGCTGACGCTGTCGCCATCGATGCTCATGCTCAGGCGCGGTTCGCTGCCCCACACGCGGAAGTCGCGCGGCGCATCCTGCAGGGTGTCCGGCGTGGCGTCCGGGGTGAAGGGCAGGCCGATGATGAAGTTGCGGTAGCTGTGGTGGGCGAAGTTGGTCCAGCTGAACTCCACCGCATCGAACGGGCCGATGGCGCCGAGGTACTGGTTGTAGGTACCCCAGACCCGGTCGGTGTCGCCCTCGAAACGGTCGAGGTCGCGGGTCGATTGGCGCGGGTCGTCCTTGTAGTCGGCGACGCTGAGGGCGCCGGCCAGATCGAGGTCGGCCTTGTAGCGTTGCACGCCGAAGCTCAGGCTGCGCTCGTCATCGATGTCCCATTGACCGCGCAGGCGATAGTTCTGCACTTCGCTGTCGGAGTGTTCGCGGCCGTATTCGCCGGTAATGGTGTTGAGGTCCAGTTGCAGGCCGAAGTTGTCGGTCAGGTAGCCGCCGGTGCCGATATAGCTGTCCCATAGGCTGCGGCCACCGGGGGCGAAGGTGGCGCGCTCCTGCAGGGTGGTTTGCCACTGTTGTGGAATCGGCTTGCTGATGAAGTTGATCACCCCGCCGACGTTGTTCGGCCCGTACTGCACCGCGGCGCCGCCGCGCACTATGTCGATGCGCTCGACCGTAGCCAGGGTCTGCGGGAACAGCGACAGGCTGGTCTGGCCGTACGGGGCGAGGGACAGCGGAATGCCGTCGGAGAGCGCCTGGACCCGGCCGCTGCGGCTCTCGTAGAGGCCGCGTACGGAAAGCTGCGGCAAGGCGCCGGTGCCGGTTTCATCGAATACCTTGACCCCCGGCACCCGCTGCAGCGCGTCGTCGAGGCCGCGTACGCTGGCCTTGCGCAGGTCTTCGCTGCTGACCACGCTGCGGCTGCCGGGGTAGCTGAGCACTTCGGCATCGCTGGCGCTACCCAGTACGTCGCCCTTGATCACCATGGGCGCGAGGGTGGCTTGCTCGGCGCTTTCTTCGGCGAGGGCGGAGTGGGCGATGGCCAGCGTCAGCAGGCTGAGGGGGAGGGTAAGCGAACGGTTAGGGGTCATAGGGGACTTCTTCAGGTCTTAGGGATGGGTTATTAGCGATTGCAGGCGCGCTTTTAGCGCGTTGTGCAGCAGGCCGCGGTCTTCGCCGGCGAGAAAGCTGCGGATGCCTTGGCTGCGCCAGTGGCCGTGCTGCTCCGGGGTGCGCGGGTTGGCGCAGAAGGGCACCTGGCTGCGCGCACAGATGGCGGCCATGCGTTGCAGGGCTTGCCAGACCTGTGGGTGCAGCGGGGCGGGGCCGAGCTGCAGGTCGAGGGCGAGATCCAGGGCGCCTTCGAGGAGCATGGCGACCCCCGGCAGGGCGACAATCTCCTCCAGCGCCTCGAGTCCAGCGGCGCTTTCGATCATCGGCACGATGCGCGGCTGGCTATTGCTCAGTTCGATGTACTGGGGCAGGGACAGCGTGCCGAAGCCGGTGCTGCGACCGCCACTGATGCCGCGCCGGCCCAGCGGCGGAAACTGCGCCGCGGCAATCGCCCGGGCGACCTCGGCGGCGCTTTCCACGCGGGGCAGGACAATGGCTTCGGCGCCGGCATCGAGCAGCCGGCCGATCAGCTTCTCGTCGACGTGCGGCACCCGTACCCAGGGCGCCACGCCGACCGCTTCGCAGGCGCGCAGGCAATGCATCAGCTCGTCACCGTCGCGCAGCAGGTGCTCCATATCCAGAATCACGAAGTGATAACCGGCAAAACCGATCATCTCGCAGAGCAGCGGCGAGGGCAGGGAGTTGAGCAAGCCGTAGACCTCTTCGCCGCGTTCCAGGCGGGCGAAGACGGGGGAGGAGCGCAGCATAAGGCCGTCCGTAATCTCAATCGTTATCAAATGATAATGTTTATCGTTTGTTTTTGTAAATAAAGGATTGCAACTTTCCGCCTCTATGCGGCGGACTCGGTTGGGCGGTAGGGGGCATGCAGGGGAGGGCACAGGCGCAGGCGCAGGCGTTCCCGCCTGGTTCGCCAGTGGCCTGTTAGTCGACTAATTGAACTCGCCGTCCAGGTCGCTAGAAGTGACGCGGCGAACTGCGGCGCAGGAGCCTGGGGCGGGCTTCGGTTGG
>JBFKAF010000610.1:0-2369 GCA_041621735.1 Pseudomonas sp. | reverse complement strand
GGCCGCCCGCTGAAGCGCTGGCGCGGCCTGGGCCAACCGGCCAATCCGGGGCGGCTCAACGAACTCAGCCACTTGGTCTACAAGGATGCGGAAACCTCCTGGCGCCGCGCCCGGCCGAACATCGCCGCGCTGCTCAAGTCCGACCTGTTCCGCGAGGGCATCGACGGCGAGGCGCTGCTCTGGGCGCGCCAGCGCCTGCTGCAACGCGACGCGCGGCGGCGCATCCTGATCGTCATCTCCGATGGCTGCCCGATGGACAGCGCCACCCACCAGGCCAACCAGCAGGACATCCTCGACCTGCACCTCAAGCAGGTGGCACGGCAGATCGAGCAGGAGGGCAACATCGAGCTGTACGCCCTCGGCGTCGGTCTGGACCTGAGCACTTATTACCGGCACAGCCTGGAGCTGGATCTGTCGCGCAGCCTGGACAACGCGGTGTTCGACGAAGTGCTGCGTTTGCTCAGCAGCCGTCACTGAGCCCCGTTCGTTCCCTCCCCAGCGGTAGCCAACACGCGGTATAAAAGCGCCCTGCAAAGCTGCCCAGTAACGGCGATAAAGTGGCGTTGTAGAGCGTTTGCGCAACATATTCACGCCCGCCATTTTCTGGCCCCAGCCGTGAACATAATGTGGCCCTAAACAGCGCCGTACCCTGGGGGGACTATTGAACCCGGTCGAAGGGAAGCGACGGGGATGTTTTCAGCGAGGCTGACGTCGCGCAGAGCACAGCCCCACTGTCGCCACCCTGAGACACTCGCCCCAAGGCGTCCCGCCGAGTTCCTGCAGACCCGGCGGCTCGTCGCAACAGATCCACCCTGCACTTTCGTAGCCAACAACAACTACAACGGAGAACGCAGTTATGACACCCAGCAAGCACTTTACCCGCCCCCTGGCCCTGGCCCTGTGCCTGGTTGCCGCCGCCATCAGCAGCGGCCTCCAGGCCAAGACCTTCCGCGTCGCCGTGGGCGATGGCGCCGGCGGCACCCAGCATGAGCTGGGCCTCAAGTTCGCCGAGGAGCTCAAGGCCAAAACCGGTGGCAAACACGATGCCAAGCTGTTCCTCAACGGCCAACTGGGCAGCGAAGAGGACACCGTCAGCAACGCCGCCATGGGCACCCTGGACTTCTCCATCCTGGCGATCAACAACGTCACCCCCTTCTCCCCCTCGGTCGGCGTGCTCACCCTGCCCTATATGATCCAGAGTCTGGACGATGCGGTGACCCTGACCCAGAGCGAGATCGGCCAGACCATGATCGACAACACCGTGCGCGACGCCGGCGTGCGCATCATCGGCTGGGCCTACTCGGGCTTCCGCGTGCTGACCAACTCCAAGCGCCCGGTGACCACGGTCGAAGACCTCAAGGGCCTGCAGATCCGTGTACCGAAGAACGAGATCATGATCGACACCTACCGCGCATGGGGCATCAACCCGACGCCAATGGCCTGGTCGGAAACCTTCACCGGCCTGCAGCTGAAAGTGGTCGATGGCCAGGACAACCCCTACATCACCGTATCGGCGATGAAGTTCGATGAGGTGCAGAAGTACGTCACCAACCTGCGCTACCTGTTCTCCATCGAGCCGCTGATCGTCAGCGAGTCGATGTTCCAGGAGCAGTCACCTGAGATGCAGCAAGCCATCCTCGAAGCGGGCAAGGCCGCTACCCAGCACAGTGCCTCGTGGCTGGTGGAGCAAGAGGGCAAGATCAAGCAGGAGCTGACCGCCAAGGGCATGGTCATCGCCGATCCGGCCGATGGCGAAAAAGAGTGGATCGATCGTGCGGTGTCCCAGGTGTGGCCTAAATACTACGAACAACTGGGCGGCAAGGATAAGTTGAACAACGTCCTCAAGGTGCTCGGTCGCGACGCGATCTAATCCTCTGCACGAGGGCCTAACAGGCCGTTGAAAAATGTAGCGAGCGAAGGCTAGGCAAGGCGAAATCGGCCGAAAAAGCGCAGTTTACGTGATGTAAATGAGCATTTTGAGGCCGGTTTCAACGCCGCATAGCCGAGCGCAGTAGTTTTTCAACGGCCTGCTAAAGCCCAACAGTGCAAGCGTCGGTCGGCTGAGCCGCCCGACGCCCTCGACTCAGAACCGCCAGCCCGCCAACCGGCCCAGCCTGGCTATTCGTTCCACGCGGTGAAGCGTTGCGCCCTGGCCCGGGTGCAGCACTTCGGGAGGCGCACCATGAAACCGGCCAGTACCCTGTTCAAGATCATCGACAACCTGGAAAACTACATCTGCCGCACGTTGCTGGCATTGTTTGTAGTCATCCTGTTTGCCCAGATCCTCAGCCGTAACCTGTTCAACCATTCGATCTCCTGGACCGAAGAACTGGTCACTTACATGTTCGTCTGGTTCGCCTTCTTCGGCG
>JBFKAF010000609.1:0-2372 GCA_041621735.1 Pseudomonas sp. | reverse complement strand
TCGTGGATGTTGATCAGGATCTTGTCGCCTTCGCGCACCAGGCCGATGGCACCGCCGGCAGCGGCTTCCGGCGAGGCGTGACCGATCGACAGACCCGAGGTGCCGCCGGAGAAGCGACCGTCGGTGAGCAGGGCGCAGGCCTTGCCCAGGCCCTTGGACTTCAGATAGCTGGTCGGGTAGAGCATTTCCTGCATGCCCGGGCCGCCTTTCGGGCCTTCGTAGCGGATGATGACGATGTCGCCTTCCTTGACTTCGTCATTGAGGATGCCGCGCACCGCACTGTCCTGACTCTCGAAGATCTTGGCGTTGCCTTCGAATACGTGGATCGACTCATCCACCCCGGCTGTCTTCACCACGCAGCCGTCCAGAGCGATGTTGCCGTACAGCACGGCGAGGCCGCCTTCCTGCGAGTAGGCGTGTTCGACGCTGCGGATGCAGCCGTTCTCGCGGTCGTCGTCCACTGTGTCCCAGCGGGTGCTCTGGCTGAACGCGGTCTGGGTCGGGATGCCGGCCGGGCCGGCACGGAAGAAGGTGTGCACGGCTTCATCGTCGGTCTGGGTAATGTCCCACTGGGCGATGGCCTCGGCCAGGGTCGCGCTGTGCACGGTCGGCAGGTCGGTGTGCAGCAGGCCGCCACGGGCCAGGGAGCCGAGGATGCTGAAGATGCCGCCGGCGCGGTGCACGTCTTCCATGTGGTACTTCTGGATGTTCGGCGCCACCTTGCACAGCTGCGGTACGCGGCGTGACAGGCGGTCGATGTCGCGCAGGTCGAAGTCGACTTCGCCTTCCTGGGCCGCGGCCAGCAGGTGCAGGATGGTGTTGGTCGAGCCGCCCATGGCGATGTCCAGGGTCATGGCGTTTTCGAACGCCTTGAAGCTGGCGATGTTGCGCGGCAGGGCCGACTCGTCGCCGTCCTGATAGTAGCGCTTGCACAGCTCGACCACGGTGCGTCCGGCTTGCAGAAACAGTTGCTCGCGGTCGCTGTGGGTAGCCAGGGTCGAACCGTTGCCGGGCAGGGCCAGGCCCAGGGCTTCCATCAGGCAGTTCATCGAGTTGGCGGTGAACATGCCGGAGCAGCTGCCGCAGGTCGGGCAGGCGCTACGCTCGTACTCGGCGACCTTCTCATCGCTGGCGCTTTCGTCGGCGGCGATCACCATGGCGTCGACCAGATCCAGGCCGTGGCTGGCCAGTTTGGTCTTGCCGGCTTCCATCGGCCCGCCGGAGACGAAGATCACCGGAATGTTCAGGCGCAGGCTGGCCAGCAGCATGCCGGGGGTGATCTTGTCGCAGTTGGAAATGCACACGATGGCATCGGCGCAGTGGGCGTTGACCATGTATTCCACGGAGTCGGCGATGATCTCGCGGCTCGGCAGCGAATAGAGCATGCCGTCGTGGCCCATGGCGATGCCGTCGTCGACGGCGATGGTGTTGAATTCCTTGGCCACGCCGCCGGCCTTCTCGATCTCGCGGGCGACCAGCTGGCCCATGTCCTTCAGGTGCACGTGGCCGGGCACGAACTGGGTGAAGGAGTTGGCGATGGCGATGATCGGCTTCTTGAAGTCCTCGTCCTTCATCCCGGTGGCGCGCCACAGGGCGCGAGCGCCGGCCATGTTGCGACCGTGGGTGGAGGTTTTCGAGCGGTAATCTGGCATGGCGATAAGTCCTGCAGAGGCTAATCAGGTAGCGGCGGCTGAAAACGGCTGCGCTACGTTTTCAAAGGGCTGTTGCTGCGTATGGTGAGCCGGGTTCAGGCCCAAGGCAAACGGAAGTGACCGCGTGCGGGGCTGGCGACGAGATGGCGCGGGATCAGCGCTGGCTCGGCCGGGGCTTACAAGTCCGCCAAGGGTGGGCAGGAAAGGGATGATTCTAATCCCAGCGGGCGCTACGGCGAAAGGTCGAGTCGGCGGCGGCTCGACGACTGCCGCTCAGGACGTCGCGGCAAGGGGGGCGTCGGCCTCACTGCCGCGCAGTCGTGCGGCGCGCCGGCGCAACAGCTCGATGCTGATCAGCAAGGCGATGGACACCAGGATCAGCAGGGTGGCGATGGCCAGAATGCTCGGATTGATCTGCTCGCGCAGGCCGGAAAACATCTGCCGTGGAATGGTGCGCTGTTGCGGCCCGGCCATGAACAGGATGACCACCACTTCATCGAAAGAGGTGATGAAGGCGAACAGTGCGCCGGAGATCACCCCGGGGCGGATCAGCGGCATGATGATGTCGAAGAACACCCGCAGCGGAGTGGCACCGAGGTTCACCGCCGCTCGCGCCAGGGAATAGTCGAAGCCGGTCAGGGTGGCGGTGACGGTGATGATGACGAACGGCGTGCCGAGCGCCGCGTGGGCCAGGATCACCCCCAGGTAGCTGCCGGCCAG
>JBFKAF010000608.1:0-2375 GCA_041621735.1 Pseudomonas sp. | reverse complement strand
GGCTCCTTATAAGGTTCGAATGCGGTCGGTTCCCTCTACCTTTCGGGGAGAGGGTCAGGGTGAGGGGGCAGGCGCGTGCGGTGTTGCCGTCTGGACCGTTCCCCTCACCCCAGCCCTCTCCCCAGAGGGGAGAGGGGGCTTGTTCTGTGTTGTTGCGGAACCGGTGTGGGCGTTGCCCAATCACCGCAGCGCGGGCTACGTTTCCTGCAGAACCACCACGCACTGGCCGGCGCGTACCGGCGAGCCGGGTTGCACGCGGACTTCCTGGACCAGGCCGTCACGCGGAGCGAGCAGGGGGATCTCCATCTTCATCGACTCGAGAATCACCAGCACCTCGCCGGCTTTGACCCGGTCGCCGACCGCTACCTGCACCTGCCAGAGGTTGCCGGCGATATGGCTGTCGATGCCGTGCTGGCCGGCACCGAGCGGGCTGTCCTCGCCGAGCTCGACCGCCACCTCCTCGCTGTCGAAGTGCGCCTGGCCGGAGTCGATCCAGCGCTGCCGCTCGGCGGCGAAGGCACCGCGTTGCTGGTGGCGGAAGGCGGCGATGCCCTCGGCCTCTTCGGCGAGGAACGCCTGGTAGTCGGCCAGGTGCAGCTCGCTGTGCTCGATGCGCAAGTCGTAGCGACCGAGGGGGAAGTCGCGGCGGATGCGCAGCAGTTCGGCGGCCGACACCGGGTAGAAGCGGATCTGGTCGAAGAAGCGCAGCAGCCAGGGCTTGCCGTCGAAGGCCGCCACTTCGCGGTAGCGGTTCCACATCTGCAGGGTGCGGCCGACGAACTGGTAGCCGCCGGGGCCTTCCATGCCGTACACGCACATGTAGGCGCCGCCGATGCCCACCGAGTTCTCCGCGGTCCAGGTACGCGCCGGGTTGTACTTGGTGGTGACCAGGCGATGGCGCGGGTCCAGCGGCGTGGCCACCGGCGCACCGAGGTAGACGTCGCCCAGGCCCATCACCAGGTAGCTGGCCTCGAACACGGTGCGGTAGACCTCGTCGAGATTCGGCAGGTCGTTGATCCGGCGGATGAACTCCAGGTTGCTCGGGCACCAGGGCGCGTCCTTGCGCACCGTGGTCATGTACTTGTCGATGGCCAACTGGCAGGCCGGGTCGTCCCAGGACAGCGGCAGGTGGACGATGCGCGACGGCACCTTGAGGTCCCGGGCGGCGCAGACCGCGTCCCACTCGCCGGCGACTATGCCGAGCAGATCGGCCAAAGTCAGGGTTTCCGGCTGGTAGTGCACTTGCAGCGAGCGGATGCCCGGAGTGAGATCAATGACACCGTTGAGGCTCTTCGCCTCCAGCGCCTGCATCAGTGCGTGGCCGCGAAAGCGCAGCACCAGATCCAGCTCTGGCTCGCCGATTTCCAGCAGCAGGTGGGTGTCGCCGGAGAGGCGGGCGACCAGGCGGCAGTCGCCGACGCCGATGTCGAGGACTATGGGGGAGGTGAGGGTATATTCCGCTGCCTGCACGTAAACGCCCCCTCTCCCTCCGGGAGAGGACTGGGGTGAGGGGCTTTCGGCGCAGGTTGAAACAGCCCTCACCCCCGGCCCCTCTCCCGGAGGGAGAGGGGAGACAAGCGCGCACTCTTCGCGTCTGGCTTTTGCCAGTTGTCGCGCGGTCGCGATGTCGACCGGCACGAAGCGCAGTTTGTCGCCGGCCTTGAGCTGGCCGAGTTGCCACAGGTCGGCCTCGATGATGCTCACCGGGCAGACGAAACCGCCGAGGCTGGGGCCGTCCGGGCCGAGGATCACCGGCATGTCGCCGGTAAAGTCCACCGCGCCGATGGCGTAGGGGTTGTCGTGGATATTCGAGGGGTGCAGGCCGGCCTCGCCGCCGCTGTCGCGTACCCATTCCGGCTTGGGCCCGATCAGGCGCACGCCGGTGCGGCTGGAGTTGAAGTGCACTTCCCAGGCGGTGGCGAAGAAGGTGTCGATATAGCCTTCGGTGAAGTATTCCGGGGCGCCGTGGGGGCCGTAGATCACCCGGATTTCGCGCACGGCCGGCAACGGCTGGCACAGTTCGCTGGGCAGTTGCGCGCCGGCATGCGTCTCGGCGAGAGGTAACAGGTGCAGCACATCGCCGGCGCGCAGGGCGCGGCCGCCGTGGCCGCCGAACTGGCCGAGGGTAAAGGTGCTCTTGCTGCCCAGGTAATCCGGCACCTGCAGGCCGCCGCGCAGGCACAGGTAGCTGCGCGCGCCGCTGCCATTGAGGGTGCCGAGGCTGAGGCTGCTGCCGGCCCTGATTAGCAGAGCGCTGTTCATGGGTTGCTGTTCACCGTCGAGCAGCAGCGGAATCACCGCGCCGGTCACCGCCACCACGGCGTCGGTGTTGAAGCGCAGAGTCGGCCCGCTCATGGTGATTTCCAGGGCGGCGG
>JBFKAF010000607.1:0-2379 GCA_041621735.1 Pseudomonas sp. | reverse complement strand
TGCACCTGCGCGAAGCTGGAGCCGTAGAGCCAGATCTTGTCGGTCAGGTTCGGCGCGCCCATGGCCTGCTGGCCCTTGGCATCGGGGCCGTGGCACACCGCACAGCTGGCGGTGAAAATCTCTTGGCCAGCGGCCAGGTCGACTTCCACGCCTTCCGGGCTCTTCAGACCGGACAGGCTGCGCACGTAGCCGGCAACGTTCTTGATGCCTTCTTCGCCGAGGCTGTCCTTCCAGGCCGGCATGGCTGCCTGGCGGCCAGCCATGATGGTGGTCTTGATGGTTTCCGCCGCGCCGCCGTACAACCAATCGTTGTCGGTCAGGTTAGGGAAGCCATACGCGCCCTTGGCGTCGGAGCCATGGCACACCGAGCAGTTGGAGGCGAACAGGCGGCCACCCATCTTCAGCGCTTGCTCGTCCTGAGCGACCTGCTCGATCGGCATCGCCGCGTACTTGGCGAAGATCGGCCCGTATTGAGCGTCGGCCTTGGCCATTTCCTTTTCCCACTGGTGCACACCGGTCCAGCCAGCGTTGCGCTGTTCGTCGTCGGCGATTTGCACGTTGGCGGCGAACGGCGTCTTGGCCTCGTTGTCGAGGTAATCGTAGCCCGGCAGCAGGCCTTTCCAGTTACCCAGGCCCGGGTAGAGCACCAGGTAGCCGAGGGCGAAGATGATGGTGCCGATGAACAGCATGAACCACCACTTGGGCAGCGGGTTGTCATACTCCTCGATGCCGTCGAATACGTGACCGACGGTTTCTTCGGTGCTTTCCTGGCGCTGGCCCTTGCGGGTGCCGAAGATCAGCCACGTCAGGGCGAAGATGGTGCCGAGGGAGAGAATGGTTACATACCAATTCCAGAATGTGGTCATTGGTTATTGCTCCTGGAAGATTGCTCGTCACGCGCTTTGGGTTTGGGATCGTCGGCGAATGGCAGGTTGGCGGCTTCGTCGAAGTTCGATTTGCGCTTGCTGCTATAGGCCCAGAGCACCACGCCGATAAAGGCGATGAACACCACTGCCGTGCCTATGCCCCGAATAGTCCCGACGTCTGTAAGAAAAGAGGGCATGTCGCGTTACCGTTTGTTCTTGATGGAGGTGCCGAGAACCTGCAGGTACGCGACCAGCGCGTCCATTTCGGTCTTGCCCTTCACGGCGTCTTTGGCCCCGGCGATGTCTTCATCGGTGTAGGGGATGCCAAAGCCGCGCATGACTTCCATCTTCTTGGCGGTGTCCTTGCCGTCGAGTTTGTGCTCGACCAGCCAGGGGTACGCCGGCATCTTCGACTCAGGCACTACGTTGCGCGGGTTGTACAGGTGCGCGCGCTGCCATTCGTCCGAGTAGCGGCCACCGACGCGGGCCAGGTCCGGGCCGGTACGCTTGGAGCCCCACAGGAAGGGGTGGTCGTAGACGCTTTCGCCGGCGACCGAGTAGTGGCCGTAGCGCTCGGTTTCGGCGCGGAACGGGCGGATCATCTGCGAGTGGCAGCCGACGCAGCCGTTGGCGATATACACATCGCGGCCTTCCAGCTGCAGCGCGGTGTAAGGCTTGAGGCCCTCCACCGGTTCGTTGGTGACGTCCTGGAAAAACAGCGGAACGATCTGGGTCAGGCCACCGATGCTGACGGCGATCACCATCAGCAGCGCCATCAGACCGATATTCTTCTCGATGATTTCGTGTTTCATCAGTGAGCCACTCCGACGGGAATCTGCGCAGCCGCATCGTATTCAGCCGGCTTGGCGGCACGCACGGTGCGGTAGGTGTTGTAAGCCATCAACAGCATGCCGGTGGCGAAGAACGCGCCGCCGATCATGCGCACCAGATAACCCGGATGGCTGGCTTCCAGGGCTTCGACGAAGGAGTAGGTGAGGGTGCCGTCTTCGTTGACTGCGCGCCACATCAGGCCCTGGGTGATGCCGTTGACCCACATCGAGGCGATGTACAGCACGGTGCCGATAGTGGCCAGCCAGAAATGCACGTTGATCAGGGCAATGCTGTGCATCTGCTCACGGCCATAGACCTTGGGCAGCAGGTGATACAGCGCACCGATGGAGATCATCGCCACCCAGCCGAGGGCACCGGCATGCACGTGGCCGATGGTCCAGTCGGTGTAGTGGGACAAGGCGTTGACCGTCTTGATCGCCATCATCGGGCCTTCGAAGGTGGACATGCCGTAGAAGGCCAGCGATACCACCAGAAAGCGCAGGATCGGGTCGGTGCGCAGCTTATGCCAGGCGCCGGACAGGCTCATCATGCCGTTGATCATGCCGCCCCAGCTCGGAGCCAGGAGGATGATCGACATGGCCATGCCGAGGGACTGCGCCCAATCCGGCAGGGCGGTGTAATGCAGGTGGTGCGGACCGGCCCAGATGTACAGGGTGATCAG
>JBFKAF010000606.1:0-2384 GCA_041621735.1 Pseudomonas sp. | reverse complement strand
GTACGCTCGCCCACACCGGCGAACACGGAATAACCGCTGTGCTCGATGGCGATGTTACGGATCAGTTCCATCATGTTTACGGTCTTGCCAACACCGGCACCACCGAACAGACCGACTTTACCGCCTTTGGCGAACGGGCAGATCAGGTCGATAACCTTGATGCCGGTTTCCAGCAGGTCGTTGCCGCCCGCTTGCTCGGCGAAAGACGGTGCCGGGCGGTGAATGCCCCAACGCTCTTCTTCGCCAATCGGACCGGCTTCGTCGATCGGGTTGCCGAGTACGTCCATGATCCGGCCCAGGGTCGCTTTACCGACCGGTACGGAGATGGCTGCGCCCGTGTTGTTGACGTCCAGACCGCGCTTCAAGCCTTCGGTCGAGCCCATCGCAATGGTACGTACCACACCGTCGCCCAGCTGCTGCTGAACTTCCAGGGTGGTGTCGGCGCCTTGAACTTTCAAAGCGTCGTAGATGCTCGGAACCAGATCGCGTGGGAATTCCACGTCGATCACGGCGCCGATGATTTGTACGATACGTCCGCTACTCATAGCTGGATCCTCTGAATATATGAACCGGTATCAGACCGCGGCAGCGCCGCCAACGATTTCCGAGATCTCTTGGGTGATCGCCGCCTGACGTGCCTTGTTGTAGATCAGCTGCAAATCGCTGATCAGATCACCGGCGTTGTCGGTAGCGTTCTTCATCGCGATCATCCGCGCCGCTTGTTCAGCTGCGTTGTTCTCGATCACCGCCTGGTACACCTGCGACTCCACGTAACGCACCATCAGGCCGTCAAGCAGCTCTTTGGCGTCGGGTTCGTAGAGATAGTCCCAGTGATGCTTGAGTTCCTGATCCGGATCGGCCACCAGCGGAATCAACTGCTCCACTGTCGGCTTTTGCGTCATGGTATTGACGAACTTGTTGGAAACCACGGACAAGCGGTCGATACGACCCTCGAGGTAGGCATCCAGCATCACCTTGACGCTGCCGATCAGATCATTGATCGACGGCTCTTCGCCCAGGTGGCTGATTGCAGCGACGACGTTGCCGCCGAAGTTGCGGAAAAACGCCGCACCCTTGCTGCCTACTACGCAGAGATCGATCTCTACACCGTTTGCGCGGTTTGCCGCCATGTCCTTGACCAGGGCCTTGAACAGGTTGGTGTTCAAGCCGCCGCACAGACCACGGTCACTGCTCACCACTACGTAACCGACGCGCTTTACTTCACGCTCGATCATGAATGGGTGACGGTATTCCGGGTTGGCGTTGGCCAGATGACCAATTACCTGGCGGATACGCTCCGCGTAAGGACGGCTGGCAGACATGCGCATTTGTGCTTTGCGCATCTTGCTGACAGCCACCTTTTCCATGGCGCTGGTGATCTTTTGCGTGCTTTTGATGCTCGCAATCTTGCTGCGAATCTCTTTTGCGCCTGCCATGTAACACCTATCGGGTTAGCAGGCGGAGGTCTTGCGACCTCCGCTGCGGCTTACCAGGTTTGGGTGGCCTTGAACTTCTCGATACCGGCTTTCATGCCTGCATCGATTTCGT
The DNA here is from genome assembly GCA_041621735.1 of Pseudomonas sp. Lineage (GTDB taxonomy): Bacteria > Pseudomonadota > Gammaproteobacteria > Pseudomonadales > Pseudomonadaceae > Aquipseudomonas. The sequence goes on along the minus strand of JBFKAF010000606.1, from coordinate 836 downwards.
CATTGAAGTCACCCTTCACGTTGATCTTCGCCATCAGTTCGGCGTGATCGCGGTTGAAGTAAGCAATCAGCGCTTGTTCGAAGCTGCCGATTTTGACGATCTCGATGTCCTGCAGGAAGCCACGGTCGGCGGCATACAGGGACAACGACATGTCGGCGATGGACATCGGCGCGTATTGCTTCTGCTTCATCAGCTCGGTTACGCGCTGACCATGCTCGAGTTGCTTACGGGTGGCTTCGTCCAGATCAGACGCGAACTGGGCGAAAGCCGCCAGTTCACGGTACTGAGCCAGAGCGGTACGGATACCACCGGAGAGCTTCTTGATGATCTTGGTCTGGGCCGCACCACCTACACGGGATACCGACACACCTGCGTTCACCGCCGGACGGATGCCGGAGTTGAACATGGCCGATTCCAGGAAGATCTGACCGTCGGTGATCGAGATCACGTTGGTCGGTACGAACGCGGACACGTCGCCAGCCTGAGTTTCGATGATTGGCAGAGCGGTCAAGGAACCGGTCTTGCCCTTCACTTCACCGTTGGTGAACTTCTCAACATACTCTTCGGATACGCGCGATGCGCGCTCCAACAGACGGCTGTGGAGATAGAACACGTCGCCTGGGTAGGCTTCACGACCTGGCGGACGGCGCAGCAGCAGGGAAATCTGGCGGTAAGCCACGGCCTGCTTGGACAGATCGTCATAAACGATCAGCGCGTCTTCACCGCGGTCGCGGAAGTACTCGCCCATGGTGCAACCGGCGTACGGTGCGATGAACTGCAGCGCAGCGGATTCGGAAGCACTGGCAGCAACGATGATGGTGTTAGCCAAGGCACCG
>JBFKAF010000605.1:0-2385 GCA_041621735.1 Pseudomonas sp. | reverse complement strand
GTTGCCAACAGCGCCAGCAGATGACCGACATCGGCCAGGCCCTCGCGGGCTTCCAGGTCCTCACGGGTGGAGAGGAACTCCAGATACAGCGGGATATAGTCCGGCAGTTCCTTGATGCCGATGGCGAAACCGGCTTCCTCGTACTGCGCCATCATGTCGACCATGGCCTGGCCACGGTCGCGGGACTCGCCATGGACATGTTCGAACAGCAGCAGCGACAGCGAGCGACCGCGGCCGAACAGCGCGCCGTAGTGCTCCTGGCCGTCCATCAGGTCGTTGTCGCAGATCAGTGCCAGCAACTCCTGCAGCGCGCTGCGTTGCTGCGGGCTGATCTCGCGCGCGGCGTCGATGGCCCGGGCCAGTTCGGCCCGGGCTTCCAGCAGTTGCTCGGTTGGGTAATCCAGCAACAGGGAAATCACCTTGAGAATTTGCATGCTCATTCCTCCCACAACTGCACGGTTTTAAGGATGTCGCGCTGGTTGGCCTTCTTCGCGCCGAACATGTTGGTGTCCGAACTTCCGCTGCAACCGCTGCCGAAACTGAAGCCACAGCCGGAACGCTCGGCGAAGGCATCGGTCATGGCGTCTTCACGGTGCGCCGACGGAATCACGAAACGGTCTTCGTAGTTGGCGATGGCCAGGTAGCGGTACATGTCTTCGACCTGCGCCACGCTCAGGCCGACATCGGCCAGCACTTGCAGGTCCTGCACGCCGTCGACCTGCTCGGAGCGCTTGTAGGCACGCATCGCCAGCAGACGCTTGAGCGCCAGCTTGACCGGGCGCACATCGCCGGCAGTCAGCAGGTTGGCCAGGTAGCGCAGCGGTATGCGCAGGCTGTCGACATCCGGGATCACCCCGTTCATGCCGACGGTGCCGGCGGTCGCGGCGTTCTGGATCGGCGACAGTGGCGGCACGTACCAAACCATCGGCAGCGTGCGGTATTCCGGGTGCAGCGGCAGGGCCAGCTTCCAGTCCACCGCCAGCTTGTACACCGGGGATTTCTGCGCGGCGTCGATCACCGACATAGGCACGCCGTCGGCCAGAGCCTGGGCGATAACGCGCGGATCATTCGGGTCGAGGAAGATTTCCAGCTGCTTGTGGTACAGGTCCTGCTCGTTCGGCGTGCTGGCCACTTCGTGGATGCGGTCGGCGTCGTACAGCAGTACGCCGAGGTAGCGGATGCGCCCCACGCAGGTCTCCGAGCACACGGTCGGCATGCCGGCCTCGATACGCGGGTAGCAGAAGATGCACTTCTCGGATTTGCCGCTCTTCCAGTTGAAGTAGATCTTCTTGTACGGGCAGCCGCTGATGCACATGCGCCAGCCGCGGCATTTTTCCTGGTCGATGAGGACGATGCCGTCTTCTTCTCGCTTGTAGATCGCCCCGCTCGGGCAGGAGGCCGCGCAGGTCGGGTTGAGGCAGTGCTCGCACAGACGCGGCAGGTACATCATGAAAGTATTTTCATACTCGCCATAGATGTCGGCCTGGATCTGGTCGAAGTTCTTGTCCTTACGGCGCTTGGCGAACTCGGTGCCGAGGATTTCCTCCCAGTTCGGGCCCCACTCGATCTTCTGCATGCGCTTGCCGGTGATCACCGAACGCGGTCGGGCGGTCGGCTGGTGTTCACCCAGGGGCGCGGTGTGCAGGTGCTGATAGTCGAAATCGAACGGCTCGTAGTAGTCGTCGATGGTCGGCAGGTCCGGGTTGGCGAAGATGTTCGCCAATACGCGGAACTTGCCCCCGATCTTCGGGTTGATCGAGCCATCCTTGTTGCGGATCCAGCCGCCGCGCCATTTGTCCTGGTTTTCCCACTCCTTGGGGTAGCCGATCCCGGGCTTGGTCTCGACGTTGTTGAACCAGGCGTATTCCATGCCTTCGCGGCTGGTCCAGACGTTCTTGCAGGTGATCGAACAGGTGTGGCAACCGATGCACTTGTCCAGGTTGAGGACCATGCCGACTTGCGAACGAATTTTCATAGTGTCGACTCCTCAACCTGTATCTGAATCTGAACGGGGTGTACTCGCATGGAGCAGCGACCATGCGCTATCGATCTTGGCGAACGAATTTTCATGGCAGAGCTCCTCAAATGTCTTGTGGCAAGGGTTGTGGCAAAGCTTCGTCGTCTGTGCCGTCAAGCCAGTCGACCTTGTCCATCTTGCGTACCACCACGAACTCGTCGCGGTTGCAGCCGACCGTGCCGTAATAGTTGAAACCGTAGGCCTGCTGGGCGTAGCCACCGATCATGTGGGTGGGCTTGAGCACCACGCGGGTCACCGAGTTGTGGTGGCCGCCGCGGGTCTTGGTGGTCTCGCTGCCGGGCACGTTCACGATGCGTTCCTGGGCGTGGTACATCATCACCATGCCGTCCTTGACCCGCTGGCTGACC
>JBFKAF010000604.1:0-2388 GCA_041621735.1 Pseudomonas sp. | reverse complement strand
GGGTTACGGCGCAACCGACTGCGCACCAGCAAGTAGCCTGCAGTCATGCGCCTAACCCACCCGAATCATCGCCCTGCATACAGCCTTGTAGCCCGGATGCAATCCGGGGAACGGATGTGCAGCTGCAGGCGCTTGCCGGATTGCATCCGAGCTACGGGAGGACAGCCACCGGCTATCGGGTCCACGCCTGCGCCTAGACGCCCTCGCGATGGACATGCCCTTCATCAACCTCACCCTGCACCCGCGCACTCGGCAGCGCTGGAGGGCTCGAATCACAGCAAAGCGACCGGCAACCCGGCAGCCCGTCTGGCGGGTTTTCTGCGGCTTATCCATTCGCGACCTCGGCTTGACGCTTTCGGCAATACCCCAGTCGCTTTTGCACGATAGCGGCAAACCCCTCGGGGATATGCTGCCCCCAATAGCGCCGGCAGCGGGTTCGGCGCGTATAGCTTCCGACTCGTAGTCGTATACAAAGGGGACAGCCTGATGAGCCCAGCCGAATTGCACGCCGACAGCATCGTCATCGATGGTCTGATTATCGCCAAGTGGAACCGTGAACTGTTCGAAGACATGCGCAAAGGCGGCCTGACCGCGGCCAACTGCACGGTCTCGGTGTGGGAAGGTTTCCAGGCCACCGTCAACAGCATCACCGCCAGCAACAAACTGATTCGCGACAACAGCGATCTGGTGATGCCGGTGCGCACCACCGCCGACATCCATGCGGCCAAGGCCCAGGGCAAGACCGGCATTCTCTACGGCTTCCAGAACGCGCATGCCTTCGAGGACCAGATCGGCTACGTCGAGGTGTTCAAGCAGCTCGGCGTGGGCATCGTGCAGATGTGCTACAACACCCAGAACCTGGTCGGCACCGGCTGTTACGAGCGCGACGGCGGCCTGTCCGGCTTCGGTCGCGAGATCGTCGCCGAGATGAACCGCGTCGGCATCATGTGCGACCTGTCCCACGTCGGCAGCAAGACCAGCGAGGAGGTCATCCTCGAGTCGCAGAAGCCGGTGTGCTACTCGCACTGCCTGCCCTCCGGCCTGAAAGAACACCCGCGCAACAAGTCCGACGAAGAACTGAAGTTCATCGCCGACCACGGCGGTTTCGTCGGCGTGACCATGTTCGCCCCCTTCCTGGCCAAGGGCATCGACTCGACCATCGACGACTACGCCGAAGCCATCGAGTACGTGATGAACCTGGTCGGCGAAGACGCCATCGGCATCGGCACCGACTTCACCCAGGGTCACGGCCAGGACTTCTTCGAGTACCTGACCCACGACAAGGGCTACGCCCGTCGCCTGACCAGCTTCGGCAAGATCGTCAACCCGCTGGGCATCCGCACCGTCGGCGAGTTCCCCAACCTGACCGAGACCCTGCTCAAGCGCGGCATGCCCGAGCGCACGGTGCGCAAGGTCATGGGCGAAAACTGGGTAAGGGTACTCAAAGACGTCTGGGGCGAGTGAGCCAACCACAAACGTAGAACGTAGGGTGGGTTAGCCGCAGGCGTAACCCACCAACCGGCCCACCGGGGCCGGCCATACAGCAATGGTGGGTTACGCCGCTGCGCGGCTAACCCACCCTACACAAGCGCCACGCGCACAACACGAATTCTGGAGTCTGAGCACATGACCACCCACGCCCCTGAAATGCCCATCGAAGTCGACAGCGAAACCGGCGTCTGGACCACCGACGCCCTGCCGATGCTCTACGTACCGCGGCATTTCTTCGTCAACAACCACATCGGCATCGAGGAAGTGCTGGGCGCCGACGCCTACGCCGAGATCCTCTACAAGGCCGGCTACAAGTCCGCCTGGCACTGGTGCGAAAAGGAAGCCGAGTGTCATGGCCTGTCCGGCGTGGCGGTGTTCGAGCACTACATGAAGCGCCTGTCGCAGCGTGGCTGGGGCCTGTTCAAGATTCAGTCGATCGACCTCGACAAGGGCACCTGCGAGGTGCGCCTGGATCACTCCGCGTTCGTCTACGTCTACGGCCAGTGCGGGCGCATGGTCGACTACATGTTCACCGGCTGGTTCGCCGGCGCCATGGACCAGATTCTGCAGGCCCAGGGCAGCAGCATCCGCACCGTCGCCGAACAGGTCTACGGCGCTTCGCAAGAAGGCCACGACCACGGTCTTTTCGTCGTCAAACCGCTCTAAGTCGAGGAACGCACCATGGCCTTCGAAGCAATGTTCCAGCCGATTCAGATCGGCAAACTGACCATCCGTAACCGTATCGTGTCCACCGCCCACGCCGAGGTCATGGCCACCGACGGCGGCATGACCACCGAGCGTTACGTCAAGTACTACGAAGAGAAGGCCAAGGGCGGCGTCGGCCTGGCCATCTGCGGCGGCTCCTCGGTGGTCTCCATCGACAGCCCGCATGGCTGG
>JBFKAF010000603.1:0-2396 GCA_041621735.1 Pseudomonas sp. | reverse complement strand
GCCGTTGCGTCGATCGCTGCCTTTGTCGCCTACCTGTTTTCCGGTGGCGGCTTCCTGTTCTTCTCCGGGCGTTATCCGGAACCTAGCCTGGCGCTGCTGGTCGAGCGCATCGGCGTGTATTACCCGCGCTACCTGGGCAACCTGGCGCTGTATGTCGGCCTGGCGGTGGTGCTCTATATCGGCGCCCGCGCAGCCTCCGGTGTGCGCCAGCAGAGTGAGGCCAAGAGATGAGCGAGTCGGCAGAACGCGATGCCCGGCACAAGGCACGCATGGCGCGCAAGAAGGCGCTGATCGACGAGAAGATCGCCCAGGCCCAGGACGAATACGGCCTGTTGCTGGTGCACAGCGGCAACGGCAAGGGCAAGAGCAGTTCGGCCTTCGGCATGGTCGCCCGCACCCTCGGTCATGGCATCAAGGTCGGCGTGGTGCAATTCATCAAGGGCGCCGCCAGCACCGGGGAAGAGAGCTTCTTCCGCCGCTTCCCCGATGAGGTCAGCTACCACGTGATGGGCGAAGGCTTTACCTGGGAAACCCAGGATCGCCAGCGCGACATCGACAAGGCCCGTGAGGCCTGGGTGGTTGCCGCCCAGTTGCTCAACGACCCGGCCATCGGCCTGGTGGTGCTGGATGAGCTGAATATCGCCCTGAAATACGGCTACCTGGAACTCGACGCGGTACTCGCCGACATCGAGGCGCGGCCGCTGCTGCAGCACGTGGTGGTGACCGGCCGCGGCGCCTTGCCGGGGATGATCGAGGCGGCGGACACCGTCACCGAGATGAGCCTGGTCAAGCATGCGTTCAAGGCAGGCGTCAAAGCGCAGAAAGGGGTCGAGTTCTGATGCCATCGTTCTCGGCATCCGCAGTCCGTAGCCCGGATGCAATCCGCGACCTGCGCCGGCAGATTTTCCCCGGATTCCATCCGGGCTACGTTTGTGCGAGCGGACTTGTCCGCGATGGGTTTTCAGCGGGCGAGCCCATCCCCACAGCTAGCGAGGTGCGGGCATGAGCGGCTCTCGTCACTGTCCCGCGCTATTGATCGCCGCGCCGGCCTCGGGGCAGGGCAAGACCACGGTCACCGCCGCCCTGGCGCGGCTGCATACGCGGCAGGGCAAGCGGGTGCGGGTGTTCAAGTGCGGGCCGGATTTTCTCGACCCGATGATCCTCGCCCGTGCCAGTGGCGCGCCGGTGTATCAGCTGGACCTGTGGATGGTCGGCGAGGCCGAGAGTCGGCGCTTGCTCTGGCAGGCAGCCGGCGAGGCCGACTTGATCCTGATCGAGGGGGTGATGGGCCTGTTCGACGGCACGCCCTCGGCGGCCGACCTGGCCCGGCGGTTCGGCGTGCCGGTATTGGCGGTGATCGACGGCTCGGCCATGGCTCAGACTTTCGGCGCCCTGGCCCATGGTCTGGCGACTTTCCAGCCTGATCTGCCGTTCTCCGGGGTGCTCGGCAACAAGGTCGGCAGTGCCCGGCATGGCGAGATTCTGCGCGATGCGCTGCCCGAGTCGATTCGCTGGTACGGCGCCTTGCCGCGCAGCGCCGCGGTCGAGCTGCCCAGTCGTCACCTGGGCCTGGTCCAGGCCGAAGAACTGGCCGATCTGGATGCACGCCTGGAAGCCGCCGCCGACGCCCTGGCCGCCAGCGCCGACGTGGCCTTGCCGCCTGCGGTCGAGTTCGCCGCGCCCGAAGCGCGTGCAATCGAGCCGCTGTTGGCCGGCGTGCGCATCGGCGTGGCCCGCGACAGTGCCTTCGCCTTCCTCTACCAGGCCAACCTGGATCTGCTGCGCGAGTTGGGCGCCGAGCTGCGTTTCTTCTCGCCGCTGAGTGACAGCCAGTTGCCCGCAGTCGACAGTCTCTACCTGCCTGGCGGTTATCCCGAGTTGCACCTGACGCAGCTTGAGGCCAACCAGGCCATGACCCAGGCGATTCGCGCCCACCATGGCGCCGGCAAGCCGATCCATGCCGAATGTGGCGGCATGCTCTATCTGCTCGACAAACTGACCGACAAGGCCGGGATCAGCGGGCAGATGCTCGGCCTGTTGCCAGGCGAGGCGACCCTGCAGCCACGCCTGACCGCCCTGGCTCTGCAGGAGGTGGAGCTGCCGCACGGCCGCCTGCGCGGGCATAGCTACCATCACTCGGCCTTGACCAGTGAACTGATACCCCTGGCCCGCGGCGAGTGCCCGAACTACAAGCGCACCGCCGAGGCGGTCTACCGCCTGGGCCGGCTGACGGCGAGCTACATCCACTTCTATTTGCCGTCCGCTCCTGTGGCGGCGGCGCAGTTGTTCAAGCCATGAGCCCGGCGAATAACCAGCAGGCCTTCAGCGCCGAGGAGCGTGCGGCGGTCTATCGCGCCATCGCCGAGCGCCGCGACATGCGCCACTTCAGTGGCGGC
>JBFKAF010000602.1:0-2397 GCA_041621735.1 Pseudomonas sp. | reverse complement strand
GGCTGGCGACTGGTTCGGCGCCGGAACCGGTTGGGGCGCTTATGCCGAGCGGCTTGCGCCGCAGGTCAGTGCCCAGGATGGCGCCATGTTGCCGCATGCCGAAGACCTGCTCAGCCTGGCGCGCTTCGCTTGGGCACGGGGTGAGGCGGTGGTGGCCGACGAGGCCCAGCCGGTCTATCTGCGTGATAAAGTCGCAACGCCTAAAGCCGCGCCATAAGGGCCGTCAGTCGTTGATTGGCGCAAGTATCGGGACCTCGATTGCCAAGTGCGGCAGACGAGGGTTAAATGGTCTGACTAACCTCACGCACTAGTAGGTCGTTGAAAAATGTAACGAGCGATGGCTAGACAAGGCGAAATCAGCTGAGAAAGCGCAGTGTACGAGTTGTACATGAGTATTTTGAGGTTGATTTCAACGCCGCTTAGCCGAGCGCAGTAGTTTTTCAACGGCCTGCTAGGCGAACTACGCCGGGCAGTAATCGATGCGTATCGACGGCTCCATTCCTTCTTACTCGCTGGACCGCAACCCCCGCCCGGGGACGGCGGTGACGCCTTTTCGCGAGGCGCAACGTGAGGTAGAACAACGTCGTGAGCAACCGGTAAGTCCCGCAACCAGCCAGGGTTTGGAGCAGACCGCGCAATTGCGCCGGGTACAGGCTTCCACTGGCAGCAACGACAGTTTGCCCGCCCGCCTGAAAGACCTGGACTACCAGCCCGCGCTGAGCAGTCGCGCCGCCCAGGCGATCGCCAGTTACAGCAGTACCGCTGCCCTGGTCGCTGAGTCCGACGCGCAGCAAGTGCTGGGTCTCGACCTCTACGCCTGATGCTGCCCTATTTCCTCGGTTGCCCGTCCTGGAGCGAGCCGGCCTGGCGTTCCTCGGTGTATCCGGCAGACGCCCGCAGCGCGGATTTTCTGCCGCTCTACAGTCAGCTGTTCAATGCCGTCGAAGGCAATACCACCTTCTATGCGCGGCCTTCCGCACAGACCCTGGCGCGCTGGGGCGAACGCATGCCAGCGGACTTTCGCTTCTGCGCCAAGCTGCCGCGCGATATCAGTCACGCGGAGGACTTGCGCGGGCAACTGGCTGCCGCCGATGACTTCCGCACCCTGCTGGCGCCGCTGGGCCCACGGGTCGCACCTTACTGGTTGCAGTTACCGGCCGGTTTCGGCCCGGGACGGCTGCCTGAGCTGGCGGCGTTTATCCAGCACTGGGGCGACACGGCGCTGGCCGTCGAGCTGCGTCATCCGGCGTTCTTCGCCAAGGGCGAGGAGGAGAGGGTGCTCAACCGCCTGTTGCTGGGCAGCGGCATCGAACGTATCTGTCTGGATTCACGGGCCTTGTTCAGCTGCCTGTCCGCTGATCCGGCCGTGCGGCATGCCCAGGCGAAGAAGCCGCGCTTGCCGTTGCGCCCGACGGCCTTCAGCCAGGCGCCGCAGCTGCGCTTTATCGGTCACCCAGAACTGGCGGCGAATGACCGCTTTATGGCGCCCTGGCTGGACAAGGTCGCGGCCTGGATCGAGCAAGGGCGCAGTCCCTACGTCTTCCTGCACACCTCGGATAACCGCCTGGCGCCGCAGTTGGCGCGACGCTTTCACGGTCAGTTGATGCAACGGCTACCCGGTTTGCCGGCATTACCCGAGCCGGTGGTCGAGCCCGAGCTGGAGCAATTGGGCCTGCTCTGAGCGGCCGCCCTGCACGGGAACTGCCTAGCTACTAACGCTTAGCGCAACTGGTCGACCATGCTGGCGGCGACGCCGAGCACATCCTTGCCCAGTTGCATGGAGCGCTTGCCGTCCCAGGCGGTCACGGGGTTGGGCCTGTCGTCGTGGTCCTTGAAGGGCATTTCGATGGTGAAGGACAGGCAGTCGAACTCTTCGCCCACCGCGTTGCAGGCCAGGGTCAGGTTGGCCTGGCCCGGTTCGTCACGCGGGTAGCCATGCTCGGTCTGAAACTCCGCGCCTATTGCCAGCAGGCGACGGCGGAACTCGCTTTCCAGTCGCTGCAGGCGCGGGCTGTAACCGGGGTTGCCTTCGCAGCCCGCGGTGAACACGTGGGGGATTTCCTCATCGCCATGGATGTCGAGGAACAGGTCGACCCCGACCCTGCGCATCTGCTGCTGGACGAACAGCACTTCCGGGCTGCGCTCTTCGCTGGCCGACTGCCAGGCACGATTGAGGTCCTGCCCGGCGGCGTTGGTGCGCAGATGACCGCGGAAGGCGCCATCCGGATTCATGTTCGGCACCAGATAGAGGTCGGACTTTGCCAGCAAGGCGTTCAGCTCGGCGTCGTCGCGGTTCTGCAGGCGCTCGATCACGCCCTCCATAAACCATTCGGCCATGTGCTCGCCGGGGTGCTGCTGGGCGATGATCCATAGCTTGCGCCGAGCATCCGGGTTACG
>JBFKAF010000601.1:0-2398 GCA_041621735.1 Pseudomonas sp. | reverse complement strand
GCCACCGACACCGATTCGACGAAACCCACCAGGCTGATCAACGCCGCCGCCGGCAGCAGCTGCCAGGCCAGCGCCAAATCCAGGGTCGGCAGGCTCAGCCCCGGCAAGCCCTCGGGCACCACGCCAACCACCTTGACCCCGGCCTGAGCCAGTTGCAGGCCCGTCACCACCAGGATCGCCAGGAGGATCGCCAGCACCGGCCCGGTCTTGGCCAGGTTGCCGGCCAGCAGCGGGCTGAGTCCAAGGCCCATCAGCCAGCCCTTGAGGTAACCGCGCACCCAGCAGAGGAACAGCAGGCTGCAAACGCCGATTGCCAGGGTCGGCAGATGGGTCTGCGGCAGACTCAGCAGCAGTGCGGGCAGCAGTTGCAGCATCGTCTCGCCAGCCACCGGCACACCGAGGATGTGCTTAAGCTGTCCCAGCGCAATCAGCAAACCGGCGGCGCTGATAAAGCCGGTAATCACCGGATGGCTGAGGAAGTTGGCGAGAAAGCCCAGGCGCAGCAAGGCCATGCCCGACAGAACCAGTCCGGAGAGCAGTGCCAGCAACATCGCCGCGCCCAGGTACTCGGCACTGCCGGCGGGAAACAGCGGCCCCAGCGCGGCGGCAGTCATCAGCGACACCACCGCCACCGGGCCGACCGCCAGGCTGCGACTGGAGCCGAACAGGGCGTAGGCCAGCAGCGGCAGGATGCTGGCGTACAGCCCGGTCACCGGCGGCAGACCGGCCAGCATGGCGTAGGCCAGGCTCTGCGGAACCAGCATCAGGGTGACGATCAGTGCGGCTAAGCCATCCTGCCCCGCCAGTTGTCGGTTGTAGCCTTGCAACCAGTCCGGGCGCCAGCGCATCAAAGCACGTCCACTGGAATTTTCAGGTAACGCATACCGTTACTCTCGGCCGGCGGCAGCTCGCCGCCACGCATGTTGACCTGCACCGCAGGCAGGATCAGTGCCGGCATATGGAGTTCGGCATCGCGGGCGCGGCGCATGGCCACGAAGGTCTCTTCATCGATGCCATCGTGCACGTGCACGTTGTCGGCGCGCTGCTCGGCCACCGTCGTCTGGTAGCGATAATCATCGCGGCCCGGCGCCTTGTAATCGTGGCACATGAACAGACGGGTCTCGCCCGGCAGTTCGAACAAGCGGCGGATCGAACGGTACAGACTGCGCGCATCGCCACCGGGGAAGTCACAACGGGCAGTGCCGTAATCGGGCATGAACAGGGTGTCGCCGACGAAGGCGGCATCGCCGATCAGGTAGGTCATGCACCCCGGTGTGTGCCCCGGGGTATGCAGGGCGCGCGCGGCGATAGCTCCGATGCTGAAACTGTCGCCATCGCGGAACAAGCGATCGAACTGGCGCCCATCGATGGCGAACTCGCTGCCCGCATTGAACAGCTTGGCGAAGGTTTCCTGGACCAGGGTAACCCGTTCGCCGATGGCCAGCCGCCCGCCCAGCTGATGTTTGAGGTGAGCGGCGGCGGACAGGTGGTCGGCATGCACATGGGTTTCCAGCAACCAGTCAACCGTCAGGTCCTGCTCGCGCACATGGCCGATCAGACGCTCGGCATTGCCCAGCGAGATGCGCCCGGCGGCGGGGTCGTAATCCAGCACCGGGTCGATGATCGCGCAGCGCTTGCTGGCCGGGTCGCTGACCACATAGCTGTAAGTGGAGGTGGTGGCATCGAAGAACGCGACAATTTCAGGCGACATGACAACTCCTCAGCGCAGCGGCCCGCAAGCCGTCCGCGAAACAGACGCTAACCGCTTGCATCCATTGATGCCCAGCAGTGAGCGGCGACACGCAGGCTGTGTTCTGCCCTTTTAACATTGCGGCTACATGCCGCGCCTTCGCTCCAGCGCAGTGAACAGCAGCATCCCGGCCAACATGGCCAGCACGAACAGCACTGCCTGCCAGTAACCGCTGAACAGGATGACCAGCGCAGGCCCCGGACACAGGCCGGCGACACCCCAGCCGATGCCGAACAGCAGGCTACCGGCGATCAAACGCCGGTCCAGCTCACGCTTGACCGGTATCTGCATGGGCGCCCCCAGTAACGAACGCGAGCGTCTGCCGGCCCAGGCGAACGGCGCAGCAGCGACGCCTATGGCCGCGACCATCACCAGCAACAGTGACGGGTCCCAGGCCCCGGCCAGGTCGAGAAAGCCGAGCACCTTGCTCGGATTGGTCATACCGGAGAGCAGCAGGCCGATGCCGAACAGCAGCCCGGCCAGCAATGCAGTCAGCTTGCGCATGCTCAACCTCCGAATAGATGACGCAGGACGAACACCGTGGCGAACCCACTGGCCATGAACCCGCCTGTCGCCACTAGCGAGCGTGGCGACAGGCGCGACACGCCGCATACGCCATGCCCGCTGGTGCAGCCGGAGCCGTAACGG
>JBFKAF010000600.1:0-2400 GCA_041621735.1 Pseudomonas sp. | reverse complement strand
CGGCTTCTTCCGGGGTGTTTACCGCGAAGCCCTTGGATACGGGCAGGCCGTATTCAGCGAACAGCTGCTTACCCTGATACTCATGGAGATTCATGCTTGTCTACCGTCTTCGTTAGGTATTGCGCATTTCGATGCTGCACTTGTGGTGCCGCACCACCTGTGACTGCTATCGAGAGCAGTCCGACGTACATTCCGCGCGTATGCCTAAACTCGACGCGGGCAGATCGCCGTGGTTCTTGTTGTCCAAAAATCGCCTGCGTAAGCCGCTCGCTCAATCGAACGGCTTACGCAGCGACCTACAACCTGTTACTCAGCGCTTCTTGCGGTTGGCGATGTGAATGGCGCCGCCATTGACTGCCAATGCCGCCTCGTGCAGCGCTTCGGACAGGGTCGGATGGGAGAACACCATCATCCCCAGGTCTTCTGCGCTGGTGCCGAATTCCATGCCGATTGCACCCTGCTGCACCAACTCGGCCGCGCTCGGACCAATCACGTGAACGCCCAGTACGCGGTCGGTCTTGGCATCGGCGATGACCTTGACCATACCACCGGTGTCGTTGGCCGCCATGGCACGACCGCTGGCAGCGAACGGGAAAGTGCCAACCTTGACTTCGACGCCTTCGCCCTTGAGCTGCTGCTCGGTCTTACCGACCCACGCGATTTCCGGGTGGGTGTAGATCACCGAGGGGATCAGGTCGTAGTTCATCTGCGCTTTGTGACCGGCGATACGCTCGGCAACCATCACGCCCTCTTCCGAGGCCTTGTGGGCGAGCATCGCGCCACGCACCACATCACCGATGGCGTATACGCCCGGCACGCTGGTGGCGCACTGGTCGTTAACGAAGATGAAACCGCGTTCATCCAAGTCCACGCCGCTGTCGGAAGCCAGCAAGTCGGTGGTTACCGGACGACGGCCGACCGCAACGATCAGCTTGTCGAAAGTCATCTTCTGCTCGCCTTCGGCATCGGTGAAGCTGACGACAACCTGCTTCTTCTTCACTTCAGAACCGGTCAGGCGTGCACCCAGACGGATCTTCAAGCCTTGCTTGGTGAGGGTCTTCAGGGCTTCTTTGGCGATTTGGTCATCGGCAGCCGGCAGGAACTTGTCCTGAGCTTCGATCACGGTGACGTCAGCGCCCAGACGCGACCACACCGAACCCAGCTCCAGACCGATGACACCGGCACCGATTACGCCGAGGGTCTTGGGCACGCTCTGGAAGTCCAGGGCGCCAGTCGAATCGACGATCACGTCCTGATCGACCGGAGCCGGTGGAATGTCGATTGGCTTGGAGCCGGACGCGATAATCACGTTCTCGGCCTCAACCACCTGAGTGGTGCCGTCCTGGGCAGTCACTTCAACCTGCTTACCCGCCAACAGTTTGCCATGGCCTTCCAGCAACGTGACGCCATTGGCCTTGAACAGCGTGCTTACGCCACCGGTCAGGTTCTTAACGATGGTGTCCTTACGACCGACCATTGCCGGCACATCCATGGTCACGCCTTTGGCGGTAATACCGTGGATAGCAAAACCTTCCTGGGCTTCGTGGTACTTCCAGGAGCTATCCAGCAGCGCCTTGGACGGAATGCAACCGACGTTCAGGCAAGTACCGCCAAGGGCAATTTTGCCCTGCTTGTCCTGGTACTTCTCGATGCACGCGGTCTTAAGACCGAGTTGCGCCGCTTTAATGGCAGCTACGTAGCCACCAGGGCCCGCGCCAATCACTACCACGTCGAATTTCTGGGTCATGTGTCATTCCTTCTCGAATCAAACCGAACAGCCTCCCGTGGAGGCTGTTGTGGGACGAAGCTGTTGGTTTCGGCGAAAGGCCGATCTTCGCCGATCGGCCCCACCTACGAAATCAGATATCCAGCAGCAGACGAGCCGGGTCTTCCAGCAGGTTCTTGATGGTAACCAGGAAGGTCACAGCTTCTTTTCCATCGATCAAACGGTGATCGTAGGACAGTGCGAGGTACATCATCGGACGGATAACCACCTGACCGTTGATCGCCATAGGACGCTGCAGAATGTTGTGCATGCCCAGAATAGCCGCCTGTGGCGGGTTGACGATCGGGGTCGACATCATCGAACCGAATGTACCACCGTTGGTGATGGTGAACGTACCGCCAGTCATGTCGTCCATCGACAACTTGCCGTCGCGGGCTTTCTTGCCGAAGGTGGCGATGCCGCCTTCGATTTCAGCCAGGCTCATCAGTTCGGCGTTACGCAGAACAGGAACTACCAGGCCACGATCACTGGACACGGCAACACCGATGTCGGCATAGCCGTGATAAACGATGTCAGTGCCGTCAATCGAAGCGTTGACTGCGGGAAAACGCTTCAGCGCTTCGGTAGTGGCCTTGACGAAGAACGACATGAAGCCCAGGCGCACGCCGTTGTTG
>JBFKAF010000599.1:0-2402 GCA_041621735.1 Pseudomonas sp. | reverse complement strand
CCCTCGGCCATGTGCGAGGCGCCCTCGACGTGACGCGCCAGGACGTGGTCGATGCCACCGACTTTCTGCAGGGCGGCGTACAGCGGGTTGATCGCCGCGCCGGGAATGCCGAACGCCGTGTCAACGCCTTCGCGGCGCATCACCAGTACTGCAGCTTCGATTGCGCGCATACGCGTCATGAGTCATACCTCCAGGCTTTAATCGATATTTTTTCTACATGCTTTAAGCATGCGGCTAATGACTACGCGAGGTGAATTGCTGCATTCTTCAGTTCTGTCGATATCAGGAGTATCGAATGGACCGTTACACCGCCTTGCACAGTTTCGTTCTGGTGGCCGAACACGGCAGCTTTGCCGCCGCCTCCCTGGTCGAAGGCGTGACCCCGGTGGTGATGGGCCGCCGCCTCGACGCGCTCGAACGGCACCTGGGGGTCAAGCTGATGCATCGCTCGACCCGCGGCCTGTCCTTGACCGATCTGGGCGAGCAATATCTGGAGCGGGCCCGTGGCTTGCTGCGCGACTTTGAAGAGGCCGACGCGAGCATCACCCATGGCGCCCATTCGGTGCGCGGGCACTTGGTGGTGTCGGCGCCAGCGGCGTTCGGCCGGCGGCATATCGCGCCCCATGCACCGGCCTTTCAGGCGCGCTACCCGGACCTGAACCTGTCGTTCAACCTGACCGACAGCGTGGTCGACCTGGTACGCCAGGGCTACGACATGGGCATTCGCATCGGCGAGGTGACCGACCCCAACTATGTGGCCATCAAGCTGTGCCCCAACCGCCGGGTGGTCTGTGGCTCGCCGAGCTACTTCCAGCGCCATCCGGTACCGCAGACCCTCGAGGACCTGGCCCAGCACAACTGCCTGGCGTTCAACCTGCAGGGTGGCCAGCAACGCGGCTGGACCTTCCTGCGCGACGGCAAGCAGGTGGCGGTCAAGGTGTCCGGCAACCTCGATTGCAACGATGGCGAACTGCTCTACAACTGGGTGAAACAGGGACTGGGCATCGGCTGGCGCTCGACCTGGGAAATCCAGGCCGAACTCAAGCGGGGGCAGCTGCTGACGGTGCTCGACGAGTTCGCCGTGCCCGCCTATGACATCCAGGCCGTCTATCCGCAGCAGCGCTATCTGCCAGTCAAGGTGCGCGTGTTCATCGATTACCTGAAATCCCTGTACAGCGCGCCCGGCTACTGGGAACAACCCCACCGTTTGTGAGCGATGGATGCCGTGCAAATAGCCGAGCGCAGTAGTTTTTCAACGGCCTGCTAGGCATTTGCTACACTCGCGCGCTTCCGATCTGTGCTGACTCGCAACCGTGCCCCACGCCTCCATCGCCCACCCGCCCCGCTGGCTGAGCGCCAGCCAACTGCAACCGACCCCGGCAGCGGGCGTGTACAGCTGGCTGTTCGTCAACCAGGATTCGCTGACCCAACGGCTGATCGAGCTGTCTGCCGAGCACTTCAGCGTCAGCCCCCTGAGCGAGGGCTGGCAGCGCCTGCGCAACGACGAATGCAGCGCCCTCGGCGTGCCCGACGGCAGCCAGGGCTGGGTGCGCGAGGTGTACCTGCGCGGCCATGGCCAACCCTGGGTATTCGCCCGCAGCGTGGCGGCGCGCAGCGCCCTGGAGGGCTCCGGCATGGGCCTCGACCAACTGGGCAGCCGCTCCCTCGGCGAACTGCTGTTCAGCGACCGCGCCTTCGAGCGCGGCCCCTTGCAGGCCTGCCGCTATCCGGCCGCCTGGCTGCCGAGCGAAGTGCGCACCGAACGCCTGTGGGCACGGCGCTCGCGCTTCAGTCGCGGCGCTCTGGCGGTGCTGGTGGCCGAGGTGTTTCTGCCGCCATTCTGGCTGGCCGCCGACGTCGAGACCTGAACCTCGCCGTCAGGTAATGGCCGCGAAGCACCGCTGTCGACCCGCAGCCCAGTCAAGACAGACTCACCATGCTGCGCCGTGCCCGACTCCGTATAATCCGCGCAACTCGCACGGAGACGCGCCCGATGTATACCCGCCTGCTGCACTCACTGAACCGCCTGCACCCACGTGCCTGGGACTTCATCCAACTGATGCGCCTGGACAAACCGATCGGCATCTACCTGCTGCTGTGGCCGACCCTGTGGGCGCTGTGGGTGGCGGCCGAGGGCGTGCCGAGCGCGAAGAACCTGTGCATTTTCGTGGTTGGGGTGATCCTGATGCGCGCCGCCGGCTGCGTGATCAATGACTATGCCGACCGCAACTTCGACGGCCACGTCAGCCGCACCCGGGCGCGCCCCTTGGCCAGCGGCAAGATCAAGCCACGCGAAGCGCTGCTGCTGTTCGCCGGGCTGGTGGCGCTGGCCTTCGGTCTAGTGCTGCTGACCAACGCCACGACCGTCTGGCTGTCGTTCGGCGGCGTGGCCCTGGCCGCCT
>JBFKAF010000598.1:0-2416 GCA_041621735.1 Pseudomonas sp. | reverse complement strand
GCCGGGTCACGCCCCATCCGCACCAGGGTCATCGGGATCAACACCCCCATCAATGCCGCCAGCAGCAAGTTGAGCGTCATCGCCGCAACCATCACCACGCCCAGCGACCAGCTGTCATAGAGCAGATACGCCACCACGCCGATCACCCCACCCCAGACCAGACCATTGACCAAGGAAACCCCCAATTCCTTGCGGATCAGACGCGAGGTATTGCCGGTACTGACCTGGTCCAGCGCCATGGCACGGACAATCATGGTGATGGTCTGGTTGCCTGAGTTGCCGCCGATACCCGCGACAATCGGCATCAAGGCCGCCAGGGCCACCAGCTTTTCGATCGAGTCCTCGAATAGCCCGATCACCCGCGAGGCCAGGAAAGCGGTGATCAAGTTGATCGCCAACCATGCCCAACGGTTACGCAGCGATTTCCACACCGAGGCGAAGATATCTTCCTCCTCGCGCAGACCCGCCATGTTCAGCACTTCGCTTTCGCTTTCCTCGCGAATCAGGTCGACCATTTCATCGATGGTCAAACGACCGATCAGCTTGCCGTTCTTGTCCACCACCGGTGCGGAAATAAGGTCATAGCGCTCGAACGCCTGAGCGGCGTCATAAGCATCCTCATCCGGATGAAAACTCACCGGATCGGTGGCCATCACCTCACTGACCAGCTTGTCCGGGTCATTGACCAGCAGGCGCTTGACCGGCAGCACCCCCTTGAGCACCCCGTCGTAGTCGACCACGAACAGCTTATCGGTATGCCCCGACAACTCCTTCAGCCGCCGCAAGTAGCGCAGTACCACTTCCAGGCTGACGTCTTCACGGATGGTCACCATCTCGAAGTCCATCAGCGCGCCGACCTGCTCGTCCTCGTAGGACAGCGCCGAGCGTACCCGCTCGCGCTGCTGGGCATCGAGGGTTTCCATCAGTTCATGGACGACATCGCGCGGCAATTCGGACGCCAGGTCCGCCAGCTCATCGGCATCCATCTCCTTGGCTGCCGCAAGGATCTCGTGATCTTCCATGTCGTCGAGCAGTGATTCGCGCACCGCATCGGACACTTCCAGAAGAATATCGCCGTCGCGCTCGACCTTGACCAACTGCCAAACAGTCAGGCGATCATCCAGTGGTAACGCTTCGAGAATGTGAGCAACGTCGGCTGAGTGCAGATCATCAAGCTTGCGCTGCAGCTCGACGAGATTCTGCCTGTGCACCAGGTTTTCCACTCGGTCGGCATGCTGACCTTCCTGGCGATGCGCCAGGTCTTCGACCAGCTTGTGCCGATGCAGCAGTTCGACCACCTGAGCCAGGCGATCCTGCAGGCTTTCTTGCGGCTTTTTGGCTTCTACTTCAGTCATGGCGCGCTCCACCCCCAGTGGCGGAGAGCGCCAAAGAGGGTCAATCAGTCAATACGCGATTGCACAATCGAGGTTCAGAGTAACTACTGGGTAAGTCCATGGTGGTGTCCCACAAGCCCCGGCGGGGCTGACGCGAGCGATGATAACACCGCACCGGCGCTTTGCCCCTGACAAAGCTCGGCAAGAACAAGCGCTTGCATCGCACACTTGAGTACTTTTTGCAGATTCAAAATTGCGACGCCAGAGATGTAGCGCAAGACACCGCTGGCAGTTAAAAACCTATCGGCTAAGCTTGTCGGGCGATCGTCAAGGAGGACGCTTCCATGCTCGGACTGCACCGCGCAGCGCTCTGCGCCATTCTGCTGGCCCCACCCCCACTGCTGGCCTCAACCGTGTTTCGCTGCGAAGACAGCACTGGCCACATCACCTTCACCCTGCGCGGCTGTCCTAGCGAACAGCACCAGCAACTGCAAGATGCCTATAGCCCAACCCCTGGCAGTGGCAAACCCGTGCCACTGGCGAAAAGCAGGAAACCTTCTCGCACTGCGACCAAGGGCAGCAGCCGTGAACTGGTAGTGGTCGGCGAACCGCAGGACGGTTGCGGTAACCGCGTCACCGGCCGAGCCCGCCGCACGGCCATGATCAAACAACAAGTACGCAGCGGCATGACCCGCGCGGACGTAGAAAGCATTCTGGGCAAGCCGGATAAAGTCAGCAGCCAGAATGGCCAGACGCGCTACCGCTACCACGACCGGCAAGGCAATAGCCGCAGCGTCAGCTTCGATGAGGCCGGCTGCGTGAAAGGCAAACGCTAGACAAAGAAAAAGGGCCTGCATCGCTGCAGGCCCTTCTTATATGGTGCACTCAGGAGGATTCGAACCTCCGACCGCTCGGTTCGTAGCCGAGTACTCTATCCAGCTGAGCTATGAGTGCAAATGGCGCTTTTAGACCAGATCACCGCTGGCTGAAACAATATGGTGCACTCAGGAGGATTCGAACCTCCGACCGCTCGGTTCGTAGCCGAGTACTCTATCCAGCTGAGCTATGAGTGCATCAAGCGT
>JBFKAF010000597.1:0-2427 GCA_041621735.1 Pseudomonas sp. | reverse complement strand
GGCAAGACGGAATCGGCCGAAAAAGCGCAGTTTACGTGGTGTAAATGAGCATTTTGAGGCCGATTCCAACGCTGCATAGCCGAGTGCAGTAGTTTTTCAACGGCCTGCTAGGGAAACGGAGCCCTGCACATGACCCTCAAGCTCGATGCCGCCGACCTCACCCGCGCCGTCCAGGCGGGGGTATTGCAACCCGGCCAGGACCAGGCGCTGCTGGCCTTCCTTCGCCAACAACCGCAAACCCGCGCCAGCTTGCAACTGGCGCACGTCGCCTTCTACTTCGGTTCACTGCTGATCATCGGCGCCATGGGCTGGCTGCTCACGGAAGCCTGGATGCGCGTCGGCGACTGGGCACTGTTATGCATCAGCGCCAGCTACCTGCTGCTGTTCACCCTCTGCGGTCACCAGCTGTGGCAACGCGGTCAACCGATTCCCGGTGGGTTGCTGGGCGCGGTGGCGGTCAGCCTGACCCCGCTGCTGGTGTTCGCCACGCAACGCATGCTGGGCCTCTGGCCGCTGGATGACGAGCAAGGCGCTTACCGCGATTATTACCTCTACGTGCAAGGCGGCTGGCTGGCCATGGAGCTGGCCACGGTGCTCGTCGGCGTGCTGATGCTGCGCCTGCTGCCCTTCCCGTTCATCGTCATGCCGATTGCCTTGGCACTGTGGTTCATGTCGATGGACCTGACCGAACTGGCCTACGGCGAGGGTTTCGACTGGGCCGAGCGACGCTGGGTCTCGCTGTGGTTTGGCCTGCTGCTGTTGCTCGTCAGCCTGTGGATCGATGGCCGCAGCCAACGGGATTTCGCCTTCTGGGGGTATCTGGCCGGCCTCCTGGCCTTCTGGGGCGGGCTGAGCCTGATGGACAGCGGCAGCGAACTGGGCAAGGCGCTCTATTGCCTGATCAACCTCGGCCTGATCGCTCTCGCCGTGTTGCTGCGCCGCCCCGTCTTCATGGTCTTCGGCGCCCTCGGCGTGGCCGGCTATCTGGGTTATCTGGCCGAACGGGTGTTCCAGGACTCGCTGCTGTTCCCGCTCGTCCTCAGCCTCCTGGGCCTGGCTGTCATAGGACTCGGCCTGCTCTATCAGAAACACCAGGAGGACCTGAGCCGCCAGTTGCGCCGCCTGTTGCCGGCGCGCTGGCTGGACCGCCTACCGGCCTTGCGCCGCTGAAGCCTGGCGGCTCTCCGGGGGCGTCCCGGGATGGGCACGGGTCGCGCTCACGTATTAAGTTGGCGCTCTGACTGCTGCAAATGCATACTTAAAAGTCCAAAATGGATTATTAAGTTCAGACTCAGCCGGAGCGTCCCCATGCCCAACGCCACCCCTTATGTGCTTCAGCAGGTTGAAGCCGAGCAGTTGCTCGCCCAGGTCGACGTGCACCAAGCCATGCTTACGATGTTCCGCGACCTGGCCGCTGGCAATGCCGTGCAACCGGCGCAACAACTGGTCGAGTTCCCCAGCGGCGCGGGCGACTTCATCAACTACCTCGGGGTGTGGGCCGCGCAAGGCGTGTACGGGGTCAAGACCTCGCCCTATATCGTGCGCCAGCAAGGTCCGCTGGTCAGCGCCTGGACCCTGCTGATGTCGATGCAAAGCGGTCAGCCGTTGCTGCTCTGCGATGCCGGCAGCCTGACCACCGCACGCACGGCGGCGACTACGGCGGTCGCCGTGGATGCTCTGGCGCCGCAACGGGCCACGCGCCTGGCGGTGATCGGCAGCGGTGCGGTAGCGCGCGCCCATGTGCACTATGCCAAGGGCCTTCGCGAGTGGCAGAGCATCCGCCTGTATTCGCCGAACCTGCCCGAGCAGAGCGCGGCACAGCGCCTCGAGTTGCAGCAACTCGACCCGCGCCTGCAGCTGTGCGCCAGCCTGGCAGAAGCCACCACGGATGCCGAGGTGATCATGCTCTGCACTTCATCGGCCGGCCCGGTACTCGACCCCGGCGACCTGAGCACGCCGGCACTGATCACCTCGATCAGCACCAACGCGCCGCGCGCCCACGAAGTGCCGCCACAGTAGCTGCCAAACATGCAGGTGTACTGCGACTACCGCGCCACGACCCCGGCCAGCGCCGGCGAGATGTGCCTGGCCAGCGAGCAGTATGGCTGGGACCGCGCGTTGATTCGCGGCGACCTGGCGGAACTGCTCAGTGGCCAGGCAGCGCTGCCTGACTACCGCCGCCATGTGTTCTTCCGCTCCATCGGCCTGGGCCTGGAGGATATCGCCCTGGCCAACGCCCTCTACCAGCTCAAGCACGCGCACGCCCACGACGCATAGGAGCCCAGCCATGCAACAGGCCGACTTTCTGATCATCGGTGCCGGTATCGCCGGCGCTTCCACCGGTTACTGGCTGGCGCCGCACGCGCGGGTCATAGTGCTCGAACGCGAACAGCTGCCCGGCTACCACTCCACCGGCCGCTCCGCCGC
>JBFKAF010000596.1:0-2431 GCA_041621735.1 Pseudomonas sp. | reverse complement strand
CTTCAGTTGCGCCTGGTTCTCCAGCAGCGCGCCTTCAGCCTGCTGCAAGGCAATCTGGTAGACCCGCGGGTCAATCTGCGCCAGTGGCTCGCCGGCCTTGACCTGCTGCCCCTCCTCGAACAGCAGCTTGAGCAGTTCACCGTCCACCCGGCTGCGCACACTCACGGTATTCAGCGCGGTCACCGTACCCAGGGCCTTCAACTCGATATCGAAATCGCCCTGACCGACCGCCGCCACCCTGACCGGAACCGGGCCGTCATCTCGCCCCCGGAAGCCCCCGCGCCCACCCTCTTCGGCCGGTTTGCCCGGCCACAACCACCACAGCAGCAGAGCGCTGACGAGCAGGATCGGGAGGATCAGCCAGGTGCGGGAAAGGCGCGGTGTCGAGCGGGTATCGGGCATGGTCTGCAGTCACTGTGCTTGAGAGCCTGAACGATAAGCAGTGTCAGCCGCGCTGCATAGAATCTTTACCGGCCATTTACCCTTTTCGGTCTGACCAAGTCGTTGAGCGATAACATAAAAAGCCCCTCATGCAGGCCGTTTCAGGGTGTTGCGTGGTGGTGAAAGGACTTCCAGATCGCTCAATCCATGGGTTGCGGGCAGCTGGCCAGTTCCTCGCGAGCGAACAGCTCAACCAGCCAGTCAACGAACACCCGCACTCGCCGGGAGAGCTGGCGCTGCTGCGGATACAGCGCCGTCAGCGGCATGGCGGCGGGTCGATATTGCGCCAGTATCTCGCACAGCACGCCGGCCGCCAGTTGCTCGCGCAGGTGGTAATAGGGCGCCTGAATGATCCCCATGCCGGCCTCGCACGCCGCCACATAGCTTTCCGCACTGCTGACCGAGAGGCTGCCGGGCAACTGCAACTCGATGCGTTCGCCAGCGCTGATGAAATCCAGCGGAAAACAGCGACCGGTCAAGGCCGAAAGGTAGTTAACCGCGAGATGGCCCTGCAGTTCGTCGATGCTGCGCGGTGTGCCATGCCGCTGCAGATAAGCGGCGCTGGCGCAGGTGATTTGTCCCAACGGCGCCAGCGGCCGGGCCACCAGGCTGCTGTCATGCACCTCGCCCGCGCGCAGGACGCAATCCACGCCCTCGCGAATCAGGTCCACCGGTCGATCGCTGGCGCCGACCTCCAGCTGGATGCGCGGGTGGCGCGCGCAGAACTCCGGTAACGCGGGGATCACCACCCGCGCCGCCAGTGAGCTCGGCAGATCCACGCGCAAGCGGCCTTGTGGGTTGTTGCGCGTCTGCGAGAAGAACGACTCGGTCTCCTCCAGATCGGCCAGCAAGCGCAGGCAGCGTTCGTAGTAAGCCTGGCCATCCAGGGTCGGGCTCACCTGGCGAGTGGTGCGGTGCAGCAACTGCACGCGCAAATACCGCTCCAGCTGCTGGATCAGCAGCGTCACCGACGCCCGAGGCAGACCCAGGCTGTCCGCCGCCTTGCCGAAAGCGCCCAGCTCGACGATGCGGGTGAACACCTGCATAGCCAGCAAACGGTCCATGGCTCACCTAATTATTATGCTTTTACGAATAGTTAATGCGCATTAGAGCTATTTATCCATTAAGAAGCAATTGTCAGACTCGACCGGGTCATAAGCTGTTCTGCACAGGAATCAATCATGAAAACGCGTCGTCTAGGGGCCCAGGGCCCGGCAATCTCGGCAATCGGTCTCGGCTGTATGGGCATGAGCGACTTCTATAGCGGCGGGCGCGATGAGCGGGAATCCGTCGCCACCCTGCACCGCGCCCTGGAACTGGGGCTCAACTTCCTTGATAGCGCCGATATGTATGGGCCGCACAGCAACGAACAGCTGCTCGGTCGCGCCCTGGCCGGCAAACGCCAACAGACGGTGATCGCCAGTAAATTCGGCATAGTGCGCGACCCCAACGACCCGCAGGGCCGTGGTCTGAATGGCAGCCAAGAGTATCTGCGTAAAGCCGTCGAAGGCAGCTTGCAGCGTCTGAATACCGATTATCTGGACCTCTACTACCAGCACCGTATCGACCCGAACGTGCCGATCGAGGACACTGTCGGCGCCCTGGCCGAACTGGTGCAACAAGGCAAGGTGCGCTACCTGGGGCTCTGTGAAGTCGCTCCCGAGACGCTGGAACGCGCCCACCGCGTGCACCCGATCAGCGCCGTACAGACCGAGTACTCGCTGTGGACCCGTGACCCGGAAGAGAACGGCGTATTGGCCACCTGCCGCAAGCTGGGCATCGCCTTCGTCCCTTACAGCCCACTGGGCCGGGGTTTTCTTACCGGTGCGCTGAAAAGTCCCGAGGACTTCGCCGAGGACGATTACCGGCGCAGCAGTCCACGCTTTCAGGGAGCGAACTTCGCCAAGAACCTGCAATTGGTCGCCCAGGTCGAGCGGCTGGCGGTGGAGAAAGGCATCAAGGCCTCGCAACTGGCCCTGGCCTGGGTGCT
>JBFKAF010000595.1:0-2442 GCA_041621735.1 Pseudomonas sp. | reverse complement strand
GCCGGAGATAATCAGCGGCGTGCGCGCCTCGTCGACCAACACCGAGTCCACCTCGTCGACGATGGCGTAGTGATGCTCGCGCTGGACGAGTTGCTCCGGCTCGATGACGAACGAGTTGTCGCGCAGGTAATCGAAGCCGAATTCGTTGTTGGTGCCGTAGGTGATGTCGGCGGCATAGGCCGCGCGCTTCTCTTCCGGCGGCATGAAGGGCGTGACGATGCCGACCGACAGACCGAGGAACTCATACAGCGGACGCATCCAGTTGGCGTCGCGACGGGCCAGATAGTCGTTGACCGTGACCACATGCACGCCCTTGCCGGACAGCGCATTGAGGTACACCGCCAGAGTCGCCACCAGGGTTTTACCTTCACCGGTGCGCATCTCGGCGATCATGCCTTCGTGCAAGGTGATGCCGCCGATCAGCTGGACGTCGAAGTGACGCATGCCCAGTACGCGCTTGCCCGCTTCACGGGCCACGGCAAAGGCTTCCGCCAGCAGCGTGTCGAGGGTTTCTCCTTTGCTCAGGCGGGTCTTGAATTCGTCAGTTTTGGCGCGCAGTTGCTCATCCGAGAGCGCAAGCATCTGCTCCTCGAAGGCATTGACGGCCTGAACCGTCTTGAGCATGCGCTTGACTTCACGCTCGTTCTTGCTTCCAAAGAGTTTTTTCAACAAAGGCGCAAACATATCGACAGGATCTTCCCACGCGTATGGATGGAGGGCGGCCCCGGGAGTCGCCCATGCAGCCCTCATGGCTGCGTGCGAAGGGGGCATTCTACCCGGAAACGAAGATGAAGAAAGCGGCGTTATTCGACGCCGCTGACGCGCGCGATGTAGCTGGCAGGATTGACCACACGGCCATTCAGGGTGACTTCGAAGTGCACGTGGTAACCGGTAGAGCGCCCGGTACTGCCCACCTTGGCGATGGTTTGACCACGCTGAACCAGGTCGCCGACCTGCACCAGATTGCTCTGATTATGCGCATACAAGGTGACATAACCGTCCGCGTGGCTGACCTCTACCGTATTGCCGTAGCCGGAGCGACGCCCCGAAGCCGTGACCACACCCGCGGCCACTGCTACCACCGGACTGCCGGCCTTGGCGGCGAAATCCACACCTTTATGCATACTCAAACGACCCCGCAAAGGATCGGTACGCCGGCCGAACGGGGAGGAGACATAGCCCTGCAAGACCGGGCGACCCGCCAAATACTCGGCTTCGTTGAGGCGGCGCTCGGCCAGCAAGTCCTCCAGCACTTCGAGTTGTTGCTCACGGCTGTCCACCCGCAACGCCAACTCATCCAGACTGCTGAGAAACGACGGCGGCGCATAGGCGGCAGCGTCGAGCTGCTCTTCCAGCCCCCCCTGGCCCACGCTCAAGGAAAAATCGAACTCGCTGGAATCCAGCTCGGCCAGCTCGGTCAGCCGCTCGCCCAGTGCATCCAGGCGAGTCAGGCGCGCCTGCAACTCGGCGACATGCACGGCGAAAGCATCCAGTTGGCGCTGCGCATCGCTGCGTGCCGCGCCGACCTCTGCGCGCTGCTGATCCAGCGCCTGGGTCAATTGCGCATTATCCTGCTCGGTGAGCGATGGCGGCGCCCACCAGGCACCAAACGCCGCCCCCGTCGCCAATGTCGCGCCGATCAGCACGACCAGCACCAGCAACAACCAACGTAAATCCAGGCTGAGTGAGCGTGCGGCGCCGTGACGCCGACTGAGTAAAATGATGTGCATGGCTTCCCCTTTACGGTGGAGCCCAAGTTGGCAGCAGGGTTTCTGCTACCATGGCGGCTCCACAATTTCAGGCGTCCTGCCATGACGTTTCGTCCCTTGCCGGCCCGAGCACCCGCCGCGCTGCTGCGCGAAGCGAAGCCCTTGAAAGCGTTATTCAATCAGGCGCAACGCCTCGATCACCTGCAACGCTTACTGGAAAGCCAGCTGCAACCTGCGGCCCGCGAACACTGCCATGTCGCGTCCTGGCGTGAGGGTTGCCTGCTTCTTATCGTGACCGATGGCCACTGGGCCACCCGTCTACGTTATCAACAGCGGCGCCTGCTCAGACAGCTGCAAGCACTCGAAGAGTTCGCGACCTTAGCGAAAATCCTCTTCAAGGTGCAACCGCCGACCGCCGAAAGGCGTGCAGTCGGTCGCACTATTAGTTTGTCCAGTAGCGCTGCCGAGAACATCCAGGCCACTGCCGACGGGGTTCGCGACCCTAAATTGCGTGCCGCCCTGGAGCGCCTGGCCAAGCACGGCAAACCCAGCGAATAACCTAGTCGGATCTTCCGCGCGCCAAAGATCGACCCATCGAGTAGGGAGCGGGATTACTCCCGCCGCCCTCTCACACCACCGTACGTGCGGTTCCGCATACGGCGGTTCATGGGTGACACTGAAGGCGCCGCTGGGTATCCAGCAGCGAGATCAAGCCCAAGGCGTCGAAGAAGCG
>JBFKAF010000594.1:0-2446 GCA_041621735.1 Pseudomonas sp. | reverse complement strand
GTGGACTCCTCAAGTGGCTGCTGATCGCGCTGCTGCTGGCGGTAGCGATTGCCTCGCAGAACGTCCTGCCAATTCACATCGCCTTTATTCCGTTACTGGTTCCGCCGCTGCTTTATGTATTTAGCAAGCTGCAACTGGACCGGCGGTTGATCGCCTGTGTGCTGACCTTCGGCCTGGTCACACCCTATATGTTCCTGCCGGTGGGGTTTGGCGGGATCTTCCTGAATGAGATTCTCCTGGCCAGCGTAGCCAACGCCGGCGTGGATATCCGAGGCCTGAGCGTGACCGACGCCATGTCGATTCCGGCCCTGGGCATGCTGTTCGGTTTGTTGCTGGCGGTGCTGTTCAGCTACCGCAAGAAGCGCGTCTACGACCTGGCGAAGATCGAGCAGGTCGAGCGCGTCGATGTGGCCTATAACCCGTTGAGCCTGCTAGTGGCCGGGGTGGCGATTGCTGCCGCTTTCGTCGTGCAACTCTGGTTGGACTCGATGATCATCGGTGCGCTGAGCGGCTTCGTGATCTTCTCGGTGTCTGGCGTGGTGCGCTGGAAGGAGGCCGACGGCCTGTTCACCGAAGGCATGAAGATGATGGCGATGATCGGCTTCATCATGATCGCCGCCGCCGGTTTCGCCGAAGTGATGAAAGCCACCGGCGAGGTCAAGACCCTGGTCGACAGCGCCGCCGAACTGGTCGGCCAGGATAAGGCCGTGGGCGCCTTGCTGATGCTCTTGGTCGGCCTGCTGGTGACCATGGGCATCGGTTCCTCGTTTTCTACCATCCCGATCATTGCGGCGATTTTCGTGCCGTTGGGCGTGCAGCTGGGCTTCAGCCCCTTGGCGATTGTCAGCATCGTCGGTACTGCCGGGGCGCTGGGCGATGCCGGTTCGCCCGCGTCGGATTCGACCCTGGGGCCGACCTCGGGGCTGAACGTGGACGGTCAGCACAACCACATCTGGGACAGCGTGGTGCCGACCTTCCTGCACTACAACCTGCCGCTGCTGGTGTTCGGCTGGGTCGCGGCCATGGTGCTGTAAAGCGCGAGGCCGGGGCGCTGGCTGTAGGCTCCAGGTGTGAGACCGACTACCGGGCGACCATTAGCATGGCCGCCCGGTTTTTATTCAGCCCAGGGTGATGGTGCTGAGCATCGCCAATAGCGGTTGCGGGTAGACGCCGAGGACGAACGCCAGCACCGCGACCAGCAGCAGCATCACTCCGCCGGTTCGCTGGCCCCAGTTGAACGGGGCATCGTGGCGACGCAGGTTGGGCCCCATCAGGAACAGGGTGACCATCACACGCAGGTAGTAGAACACGCCGATCGCGCTGCCGATCACCAGTGCACCGAGCAGCCACCACAGCTGGGCCTGCACCCCGACGGCGATGATGTAGAACTTGCCGATAAAGCCCGCCGTCAACGGAATGCCCGCCAGCGACAGCATCATCACCGCGAGTACTGCGGTCAGGTAGGGGCGGCGCCAGAACAGGCCACGGTATTCATACAGTGCGTCGCAGTCGCGGCCGTCATAGGGCGTCGACATCAGGGTGATCACGCCGAAGGCGCCGAGGGTGGTCAGCACGTAGGTGGCCAGATAGACGCCTACGGCCTCGACCGCCAAGCCCTGACTGGCGACCAAGGCGACCAGCAGGTAGCCGAAGTGGGCGATCGAAGAGTAGCCGAGCAGGCGCTTGAGGTTAGTTTGCAGCAGCGCCAACAGGTTACCGAAGAGGATCGAGGCGACGGCGATGATCGCCAGCAGGTCATGCAGTGCCGGAGTCGCGGCGGCCGGCGAGATCTGGAACAGACGCAGCAGTACGGCAAATGCCGCGACCTTGCTGGCGGTAGCGAGAAACGCCGCCACCGGTGCGGGCGCGCCTTCGTAGACGTCTGGCGTCCACAAGTGGAAGGGCACCAGCGACAGTTTGAACGCCAGGCCGACCAACATCATGCCCATGCCCAGCTGCACCAGCGGGCCAGGCAGCGCGGCAGGCGCCAGCACCGCGCCGATGCCGGCAAAGCTCAAGGTGCCGGCGTCGGCATACAGCAGGGCCATGCCGAACAGCAAGAAGGCCGATCCGGCGGCGGACAGCACCATGTACTTGATGCCACCCTCCAGCGAACGTTTGTCGAAGAAGGCATAGGCGACCAGCCCATAGGTGGGCACCGAGAGCAGTTCCAGGCCGATAAACAGCCCGGCCAGATGCTGCGCGCTGACCAGCACCAGCCCGCCGGCGGCGGCCAGCAACATCAGCAGGTACAGCTCTTCGCGGTTGCCCGGATAGCCTTTGCCTTGCTTCTCGCCGAGGTAAGCATGCGCCAGGGTGACGCAGGCGAGGGTGGCAACCAGGATCAACGCCATGAAGAAGCAGGCAAAGCGATCCACCGTCAGCAGCGCGGTGATATGCAGCGGGGCGACCTGCAGCGCCGGTATTAGGGACAGCAGCGCCAGGT
>JBFKAF010000593.1:0-2454 GCA_041621735.1 Pseudomonas sp. | reverse complement strand
TTCGGCCTGCTCGACCTTGGCGGCGCGGAGGATTTCCGGGCGCAGGGGGTCGCCATAGAAGATCGGCATGCTGCCGAGGCTACGGGACAGTTCGATGGTCTCGACCTCGGTATCCAACGCCACGAAAGGCACACGCTGGGCGCGCAAGATCCGCGCGACGACCTGCCCCATGCGCCCCATGCCTGAGATCACCACGCGCGGGGCATCGCTGTCGATGTCCTGGTACTCCGGTGGAACCACCTTGGGCTGCGGCTTGGACTTCAGCAGTCGCGCCACCAGCAGCATCAGCAAGGGGGTGACGGCCATCGACAGGGTGATGGCGAGCACCAGAAAGCTGTGCACGCGCGGCTCGAACAAGCCTTGATCGCGCCCCATCTGAAACACCACGAAGGCGAACTCGCCCCCCGCCGCCAGGACGATGCCCAGACGCAGAGCACTCTGTGCGCCGAGGCCTCCGGCCAGCCTGCCGACCAGAAACAACAACGGCAGCTTCAGCAGGATCAGCAAAGCGGTGAGCGCCATGACCACCAGCGGCTGGCTAAGCAGCAGGCCGATATCCGCAGTCATGCCCACGCTGATAAAGAACAGGCCGAGTAGCAAGCCTTTGAACGGCTCGATCTGCGACTCCAGTTCGTGGCGATACTCCGAGTCCGCCAGCAGCAAGCCGGCGAGGAAAGCCCCGAGCGCCATGGAGACGCCCGCCAGCTCCATCAGCCAGGCGGTGCCGATCACCACCAGCAGCGCGGTGGCGGTAGAGACCTCCTGCAGACCGGTTTTGGCCACGATGCGAAACACCGGGCGCAACAGGTAACGTCCACCGACAACCACCAGGCCGATGCTGCCCAGCACCTTGAGCAACTGCCCCAGGTCGCCCCCGCTGCTCGCCGCCGCGTTGGCACCGCTGAGCAGCGGCACCAGGGCGATCAGGGGAATCGCGGCGATGTCCTGAAACAGCAGAATGGCGAACGCCAGGCGCCCGTGCGGACTGGTCAGTTCCTTGCGCTCGGCGAGAATCTGCAGGCCGAACGCGGTCGACGACAGCGCCAGCCCCAGGCCGAGCACCACCGAGGTGTTCAACGGCTGGTCAAACCCCAGCATGGCCACCGTGCCGATCAGCAACCCGCTGAGCATGACCTGCGCCAGGCCTACGCCGAACACCGATTTGCGCATCACCCAGAGGCGGCGCGGCGACAGCTCCAGGCCGATGATAAACAGCAGCAACACCACGCCGAGTTCGGAAATATGGCTGACGCTCTGCGGGTCATCGATCAGGCTCAGCACCGCCGGTCCGATCAGCACCCCGGCCAACAGATAACCCAGTACCGCGCCCAACTGCAGCCGCTTGGCCAGTGGCACGGCCACTACCGCCGCCAACAAGAACACCACTGCGGCCTGTAGCAGGCTGGTTTCATGGGGCATGGTCGACTCCTGGTCCGGGTAACTGGGGCAAATAAAGAAAGCGTTCTATGGTGCGGCGACAAGACGACTCAGCTGCGCATTTCAGGGTAGCGCGTCCCCCCAGCGCTGACACTGGCTCCCGTCCGCGCGCCTCAATCGACCAGCTGGCTGTCGATCAGAATCTCGCCGCTGAGCAGCTTATGGATGGGGCACGCGTTGGCAATTTCCAGCAGACGCTGGCGCTGTGCAGCACTCAGCTCGCCAGACAAATGAATGTCTCGACCGATGCGGGTCTGCGGCTGCTGCGCACTGGGCGCTTGCAGCAGGCGCAGTTGCACATCGATGGCCTGCAGCGGTATGCCCTTGCGTTGCGCGTACATGGTCACGGTGATCGAGGTACAAGCCCCCAGGGCCGATAGCAGCAACTGATGGGGCGAGGGCCCGCTGTCGCCACCGCCGAGTGCCTGCGGTTCGTCACCCAGCCACTGGTGTACGCCATCGCTGAGTTTGACCTGATAGGCCGGCCCATCGAGAGAAGCGGTGATTGGCGCTGTGCTCATTGCAAACTCCTATTCTGCAGGACTGCCAAGGCTGTTCAGAACAGTTGTAAGTGGCGCAAAGATCAAGGGCTGCGCAGCGCAGCCCTTGTCGGCGCACTTATTTGCCCGAGGTCAACGTGGTGTAGCTGTTGATCAGGTTGCGATAGTCGGGGATGTGGTTGGAGAACAGCGTGCCGAGGCCCTCGATGTCGTTGCGCCAGTCGCGGTGCAGCTCGCAGGCCAGGCCGAACCAGGTCATCAGCTGCGCGCCGGCAGAAGACATGCGATCCCAGGCCGAGTGGCGGGTGATTTCATTGAAGGTGCCTGAGGCATCGGTGACCACGAACACCTCGAAACCGGCCTCGATCGCCGACAGCGCGGGAAACGCCACGCAGACCTCGGTGACCACCCCGGCGATGATCAGCTGCTTGCGCCCGGTGGCCTTCACCGCCTTGACGAAGTCTTCGTTGTCCCAGGCGTTGATCTGCCCAGGGCGGGCGATATAGGGCGCATCCGG
>JBFKAF010000592.1:0-2465 GCA_041621735.1 Pseudomonas sp. | reverse complement strand
TTGCCGGAGTACTGCAGGCCTCGGTTTCATATACCGAGCGCAAAGCGAGAGTAGTGGCGCAGGCAGGTGCCGATCCTGAGCGGATACTCGCTGTCATCGCCGCATTAGGTTATCGAGCAACTGTCAATGAAGCCGCCAAGTTTGCCGATGTAGACCCCATCGCTAGCCCTGATAAGGACGACAGCCGCTTGCACATCGCCGTGATCGGTAGCGGTGGCGCCGCCATGGCGGCTGCCCTCAAGGCGGCAGAGGGTGGAGCCAGGGTCACCCTGATCGAGCGCGGCATCATTGGCGGCACCTGCGTGAATGTCGGCTGCGTGCCGTCGAAAATCATGATTCGCGCGGCGCATGTGGCCCATCTGCGCCGTGAGAGCCCGTTCGACGCAGGATTGCCCGCCACGCCGCCGATCGTCCTGCGTGATCGGCTGCTGGCGCAGCAACAGGCGCGTGTGGACGAACTGCGTCAGGCCAAGTACCAAGGCATTCTGCAGGGCACACCTGCGATCACCGTGCTGCGCGGCACAGCCCGCTTCGAAGATGGTCAACATCTCGCTGTGGAGCTGGCCGAGGGCGGCGAGCGCGTGCTTGCGTTCGACCGTTGCCTGGTGGCCAGCGGAGCGAGTCCGGCCGTTCCTCCGATTCCCGGCCTCAAGGACACGCCCTACTGGACCTCGGACGAGGCGCTGATGGGCGATGCGATTCCCAACCGCTTGGCCGTTATCGGTTCTTCAGTGGTGGCGTTGGAGCTGGCGCAGGCCTTTGCCCGCCTGGGCAGCCAGGTGACCATCCTGGCGCGCCACACGCTGTTCTACCGCGACGATCCGGCCATCGGCGAAGCGCTGACGGCGGCCTTGCGCATGGAGGGCATCGAAGTGCTGGAGCACACGCAAGCCAGCGAGGTGTCCCACGACAACGGCGAATTCATTCTGAGCACTCACCACGGCGAGCTGCGCGCCGAGCAGCTGCTCGTCGCGACCGGGCGCACGGCCAACACCCGCGGCATGCACCTGGAAGTTGCCGGGGTGCAGTTGAATCGGCACGGCGCTATCCAGATCGACCAGAGCATGCGCACCAGCGCAGTCAATATTTATGCGGCCGGCGACTGCACTGACCTGCCGCAGTTCGTTTATGTGGCGGCCGCGGCCGGTACCCGTGCGGCGATCAATATGAGCGGCGGCGCGGCGCGGCTCGATCTCGCCGTCATGCCAACCGTGGTCTTCACCGACCCACAGGTGGCTACCGTCGGCTACAACGAGGTGCAGGCGTATCAGGCCGGACTCGAAACCGACAGCCGCACCCTGAGCCTGGATCATGTGCCGCGCGCGGTGGTCAACTTCGACACCCGTGGTTTCATCAAGCTCGTCGCCGAAGCTGGCTCCGGTCGTCTGCTGGGCGTGCAGGCGGTGTCTGCCGAGGCGGGAGAGCTGATTCAGACCGCCGCCATTGCCATTCGGGCGCACATGACAGTGCAGGAACTGGCCGACCAGCTGTTTCCCTACCTGACCATGGTCGAGGGGTTGAAGCTCGCGGCGCAGACCTTCTTCAAGGACGTCAAACAGTTGTCCTGCTGTGCGGGTTAAGCGGCAAGCGCTCGCAGTATGCCGAGCCAGGGCCGTTTCCGGTTAGCCAAGGCCGTCCAGCTCGGCATGCACAGGACTGCGCCTGTTAGCGCTTGACCTAGGAGCATGGTCCAAGGCTTAGGGTAAATCTGTGTTGAGGCGATGGCCTGTATTGACTCGTTAGTTTCTACACGTACTCAGACTATTTCTCTTGGAGATCACCTCATGAATGCCAAACGCACAGTAGAAGTCTTCAGCGCCGGGTGTCCTGCCTGTCAATCTGCCGTTTTCCCCTGTCAATTGACCGAAGCAGCACTTCAGTGGGCTACCTTCGGCTTGCGGCTATCCCCTAAGATCACCCTCGCATTCCAGTCTTGAGGTAGGTATGACTTTTTCCGAGTTGCTCCAGGCCGTTCGGGCCACCCCACAGTCGGTGCTGATTCCGCCTGCCTGGGGCCAGGGGCGGGCCAGTTTCGGTGGTTTGATGGCTGCGCTGGTCTATGAGGCCATGCGCGGCGAGGTGCCGGCGGGGCGCCCAGTACGCTCGTTGGCCATCACCTTTGTCGGCCCGGCCGAGCCCGATGTGCCGGTGAGTTTCGAGGTCGAGGTGCTGCGCTCGGGTAAGGCGGTCAGCCAGGTACTCGGACGCGCGCTGCAGAACGGCCAAGTAGTGACCTTGGTGCAGGGCAGCTTCGGCGCCGCGCGGGAGTCGAGCATCAATGTGGCGCCTTTGCCAGCCCCGGCGATCAAGGCGGTAGAGGAATGCCCGGAGCTGCCTTATCTGGCCAATGTGACCCCGGAATTTACCCGGTTTCTGGCCATGCGCTGGGGCATTGGCGGCATGCCCTTTACCAACAATCCTGCGCGGGAGATGGGCGGCTGGGTGCGTTTGCGTGATGAAAGCGA
>JBFKAF010000591.1:0-2468 GCA_041621735.1 Pseudomonas sp. | reverse complement strand
CGCGTTGCTGGTGGTCGCCCTGTTGTTTGCCTCGCCGCTGTTCGCCGCGCCAGCGGGTCAACAAAGCTTGTTTAACTTCGTCAGCCCCACCGATGTGGTGCAGGTGACGCCTCGTGACGCCAGATTCCCGCAGTTGACGGGGGAAACCACCCAGGCGGGTGAGGTCCTGCGCCGGCTGGTGTTTAACGCCGCAGAGCGGCCGAGTCTGCGAATGACTCCGCAAGCGGGCGTCTGGGACTGGTCGAAGGCCGGCGCCATGACCCTGTATCTGCAAAATGCGATGGACTGGGCATTGACCCTGAACCTGCGCATCGAAAGCCGTGACGGTAAGGTGCTGAGCAGTCGTATCGCCCTGCCGGCAGGACCGGCGCAGGTTTTGCTGGTGCCGCTGCAGGCGACGTCGCCGAAAGCCCTGGGCATGCGTGCCGGGCCACCGATGCCCTGGCGTCACGAGGGGCGGCTGGTGCTGCTGGCGACCACCGTTGAGGGCGAGCTGGATGCAAGCCAGGTGACCGCGGTGACCCTCTCCATGGACCAGCCGAATGTGCCGCAAAGTATCCTGCTCGGCCGTTTTGGCGTGCGTGAGGGCACCGCGGTTCAGCAGGCAGCCTATGCCGGCATCGTCGATGCCTTCGGTCAGTTCACTCGCGGCCATTGGCCGGAAAAAGTCAGCAGCGTCGCGCAGCTGCAAGCGGCCGCCGCCAAGGAACGGCTGCAGCTGAGCAAGTGGCTGGCTGAACGCCCCGAGCAGGATCGGTTCGGCGGTTTGCTCCGTGGTCCGTCGTTTGAGGCCACGGGATTCTTTCGCACCGAGCAGCAGGCTGGCCGTTGGTATCTGGTCACTCCGCAAGGGCATGCATTCTTTTCCCTCGGGGTGAATGCGGTGACTGCCAGTCAGAGCCAGACCTATATCGAAGGTCGCGAGACGATGTTCAGTGCGCTGCCCAAGGTCGACGAACCGCTGGCTGCGCAATACGGCAACGGCGACAGCCGGAGCAACAGCGGTGCGAGCAAAGACCGTGGCTTCGATCATGGTCGCTGGTTCGATTTTTACCGGGCTAATCTGCAGCGTACCCATGCCGAGGCCGCTTGCAGCGAACCGGTAAACTCGGCTGGTGGGGTGCAAAACACTGAAGTAACTGAAGCGGCGACCAGCCCTGATGCCGTCACCCCCACGGGTGTCACCAGCGAGATCGCTGCCGCGCAGGACGCGGGTCAACCCGCCTGTGCCGATAAGCCCTTCGACGCCGAGCGCTGGACTCGTCAGGCGCTCGACCGTCTGCAGGCCTGGGGCTTCAATACCGTCGGCAATTGGAGCGCGCCGGCTCTGGGGGAGGCACAGCGGATGCCCTACACCTTGCCGTTGTTTATCAGTGGCGATTACCAGACCATCAGCACGGGCCTCGATTGGTGGGGCGGCATGCCCGATCCGTTCGACCCGCGCTTCGCCATGGCCGCCGAGCGGGCCGTTGCCATCGCCACCCGCGATCATCGCGATGATCCTTGGCTGCTGGGGTATTTCGCCGACAACGAGCTGGCCTGGGCGCATCCGGAAGCAGGGCCGCGCGGGCGCTATGCGCTGGCCTATGGCACCTTGCGTTCGACCACCGATGTGCCGGCCAAGCGTGCCTTCCTCAAGCAGTTGCGCGACAAGTACCGCAACCAGCGGGGCTTGTCGCGTGCCTGGGGCATCGAGCTGACGGCGTGGGAACTGATGGAAGATCCAGGCTTTGAGGCGCCGCTGCCGAGCGCCGAACACCCGGCCATCGAAGAGGATTTCCAGCGCTTCCAGCGACTGTTCGCCGACACCTATTTCAAGACCATCACCGACGCGCTCGATTGGCACGCGCCCAACCACCTGCTGCTCGGTGGCCGTTTCGCCATCAGCACGCCGGAGGCGGTGGCGTCCTGTGCCGAGTATTGCGATGTGCTGAGTTTCAACTTCTATACCCGCGAGCCGCAGCAGGGTTACGATTTCGCCGCGCTACGAGCACTGGATAAGCCGGTGCTGATCAGCGAGTTCCATTTCGGCTCGCGCGACCGGGGGCCATTCTGGGGCGGGGTCAGCGAAGTGGTTAAGGAAGAGCAGCGCGGGCCGGCGTACGCGCACTTCCTCAAGCAGGCCCTGGCCGAGCCCGCGATAGTCGGTGCGCACTGGTTCCAGTATCTGGACCAGCCGGTAACCGGGCGCCTGCTGGATGGCGAGAACGGCCATCTGGGGTTACTCGGCATCACCGATCGGCCCTTCAACGGGTTTGTCGAGAGCGTGCGCAAAAGCAACCTCGCGTTGGGTAAAAGCCTGACGAGCATGGCCAAGCCGCCTGCCGCGCAAGCGGCAGCGCAAGTCGACGTCGAAGCGCAGCCTGCGCCTTAGCCGCGCACGCGCAGTGCCGGTGTGCGCAGCGCGTCGAGCACCGTCTTAGTTAAAGTGCATAAGGATTTATCCATGCTGATTCAGGGTTATTTCG
>JBFKAF010000590.1:0-2485 GCA_041621735.1 Pseudomonas sp. | reverse complement strand
TGCGGCGGCGTGGACAGCCTGTGCCGCCTGACCCTGAACGGTTTCAGCGCCCTGGAAGCGCTCAGCGCCGAGCGCTGCAACCCCTTCTCGGTCAACCGCCAGGGCATCAACATCGGCGAGGGCGCGGCGCTATTTCTCATGACTAAAGAACTGATGAGCAAGGCACCGCAGCTGCAGGCAATTCAGCCTGAGCACAGCAGGCCTATCGCCCTGCTCGGCGGCGGCGCCAGCTCGGACGCCTACCACATCTCCGCGCCGGAGCCGCAGGGCCTCGGCGCTCAGCAGGCGATGCGCAAGGCCCTGGCCGCCGCGGGCGTGACGGCCGAGCAGATCGACTACATCAACCTGCACGGCACCGCCACCGCGCACAACGATGCGATGGAGAGCCTGGCGGTACAGGCGCTGTTCCCCCAGGGCGTGGCCTGCTCCTCGACCAAGCCGCTGACCGGCCATACCCTGGGCGCCGCCGGGGCGCTGGAGGCGGCGCTCTGCTGGTTGAGCCTGAGCACCTACAACCGCGACAACCTGCTGCCGCCGCACCTGTGGGACGGTCACGCCGAAGCGGGTCTGCCGCGCCTGCAGCTGGTTGCCCCGGGCACGCGCCTGGCGCACCAGCCCCAGCGACGGCTGATGAGCAACTCCTTCGCCTTCGGCGGCAACAACCTGTCACTGATCCTCGGAGACGCACCATGAGCCTGTGGCCCATCGCCGAACTGCTGCCGCATGCCGGCGACATGATCCTCCTCGACGAGGTGCTGCGTTACGCCGAAGATGATGTGGAAACCCGTCTCAGCGTGCGCCCCGGTGGCCTGTTCAACCAGGCCGATGGCAGCCTGCCGGCCTGGGTCGGCATCGAGTTGATGGCGCAGAGCATCGCCGCCTACGCCGGCTGCCACGCGCGCCAGGCCGGAGAGCCGGTGGCCCTGGGCTTCCTGCTCGGCACGCGCAACTTCCAGTGCAACGTCGAACGCTTTCCGGCCGGCATCGAGCTGCGCATCAGCGCGCTGCGCTCGCTGCAGGACGACAACGGCATGGGCGTCTTCGAATGCCACCTGCACGGCCCGAACATCCACGCCGAAGCCCGCCTCAACGTGTTCCGCCCGCCACAGGCGGAGCGCTATCTGCAGGAACAACCCGAGGAGCGCGGACAATGAGTGACGTTATTCGGCTGACCGGCTGCAGCCGCTGCCGCATAATCCGCGCCGGTGCCGAACAACCGCGCACCCGCGTATTGAGAAATGACCCATGACTGACAGCATCCTGGTGACCGGCTCCAGCCGCGGCATCGGCCGTGCCATTGCCTTGCGCCTGGCCCAGGCCGGTTTCGATATCGTCCTGCACTGCCGCTCGCGCCGCGACGAAGCGCAGGCCGTGCAGGCGCAGATCGAGGCCCTCGGCCGCCGGGCGCGCATCCTGCAATTCGATGTAGCCGAGCGCAGCGCCTGTCGCGAACAGCTGGAAGCCGACGTCGAAACTCACGGCGCCTACTACGGCGTGGTGTGCAATGCCGGCCTGACCCGCGACGGCGCCTTTCCGGCGCTCAGCGAAGACGACTGGGACCTGGTCATGCGCACCAACCTCGACGGCTTCTACAACGTCCTGCAGCCGCTGAGCATGCCGATGATCCGCCGGCGCAAGCCGGGGCGCATCGTCTGCATCACCTCGGTATCCGGGATGATCGGCAACCGTGGCCAGGTCAACTACAGCGCCTCCAAGGCCGGCGTGATAGGCGCGGCCAAGGCCCTGGCCATCGAGCTGGGCAAGCGCCAGATCACGGTCAACTGCGTGGCCCCCGGTTTGATCGACACCGAGATGCTCGACGAGCAGGTGCCTGTCGGGGAAATCCTCAAGATGATCCCGGCGCAGCGCATGGGCACCGCCGAGGAAGTGGCCGGTGCGGTGAATTTTCTGATGTCCGAGGAGGCGGCCTATATCACCCGTCAGGTCCTCGCGGTGAATGGCGGGTTATGTTGATGAGCGGCATCAAACGCGTAGTAGTCACCGGCATGGCCGGCATCACCTCGCTGGGCGACGACTGGCCAAGCATCGAGGCCGCCTTCCGCAGCAATCGCAGCGGCATCCGCTACATGCACGAATGGGATCGCTTCGCCGAGCTGAATACCCGCCTGGGCGGGCCGATCGACGACTTCGCGGTGCCCAAGCACTGGACGCGCAAGCAGCTGCGCAGCATGGGCCGGGTCTCCAAACTGGCGGTCTACGCCGCCGAACGCGCGCTGGCGGATGCCGGCCTGCTCGGCGCCGCGTCGATCCGCGATGGCCGCATGGGCGTGGCCTGCGGCTCGTCCACCGGCAGCACCGACGAGATCAAGGCATTCGGCAACATGCTGCTCAATTCGGTGGCCGATGGCCTCAACGCCAACTCCTATGTGCGCATGATGCCGCACACCACGGCGGCGAATATCAGCATCTTCTTCGGCCTCACCGGCCGCCTGATCCCCACCTCCAGCGCCTGTACCAGCGGCAG
>JBFKAF010000589.1:0-2496 GCA_041621735.1 Pseudomonas sp. | reverse complement strand
GGCAGATCAACGCATGATAAACCGCACTGCCGATTAAGCAGCCTCTGGATAAGCCCCAGATGAACTGCAACCCTGGGCGCAATCCATTGAGGAAATAGCGGCTGAGATTGAGAAGAAACCATGGCATTGTTTCCGGGATGAGTGCATGGCGGCAGGCCATCCCGCCCACTTTAGTTTATTGGATGGGGGCATACGGGTGTTCTGCCTGCCTGCGAAGTGAATCGTGAGCCTCAGCTTTAAGGATTTCCGCGATGGTCGATCTTTCTGCCTTCCCCATCACTCGCAAGTGGCCGGCCCGCTACCCCGAGCGCTTGCAGCTTTATTCCCTGCCAACGCCGAACGGGGTCAAGGTTTCGATCATGCTGGAAGAGACGGGCTTGCCCTACGAGGCGCACCGGGTCAGTTTCGACAGCCATGATCAGCTGTCGCCCGAATTTCTTTCGTTAAATCCCAACAACAAGATTCCGGCCATCCTCGATCCCAACGGGCCGGAGGGCCAGCCGCTGCCGTTGTTCGAGTCGGGCGCTATCCTGATCTACCTCGCCGACAAGACCGGACAGCTGTTGCCCGGCGAGCCACACGCGCGTTATCAGGCGCTGCAGTGGCTGATGTGGCAAATGGGCGGTATCGGCCCGATGTTCGGGCAGGTCGGTTTCTTCAACAAGTTTGCCGGCAAGGAGTTCGCCGACAAGCGCCCGCGTGATCGCTACGTGGCAGAGGCGCGGCGGCTGCTCGCAGTGCTCAACCAGCGCCTGACGGATAACACATGGTTGCTGGGCGAGACCTATTCGATTGCCGATATTGCCACCTTCCCCTGGGTGCGCAACCTGCTCGGCTTCTACGAGGCGGGCGAGCTGGTGGGCATCAGCGACTTTGCGCATGTCACCCGCGCCTTGAAAACATTCCTGGAGCGGCCGGCTGTGCAGCGCGGCTTAACCATTCCTGAGTAGCCATGGAGTGGCATGCCGCTTTTCGTGGCGAACAGGCCGTTGAAAACTACCTACGTTGCCTTGTCTCGGCTGCCTCGCTTAGATTTTTCAACGGCCTGTTGAACGGCTCTGCTGTATTGTGCGGGCCCTTCACACTCAATCAGCGAAGAGACCGCGATGAAGCGCTTTGTACTACTGGATACGGTTCAGATCCCCGAAGATCGTGGAGCACTTTGTCTGTTCGAGTATGGCGAGGATTTCGTGATCAAGATCGCCGGCGGCGACGGCGGTCAGTTGATGAACACGCGCATGCACGGCTCCGAAGATGCGCTGGCGGCGATTCCCTGCAAGAAGGTCGCGGGCCGGCCGGATTCGCGGGTGCTGATTGGCGGTCTGGGCATGGGCTTCACCTTGGCCTCGGCCCTGCAACATCTGGGCAAGGATGCCGAAGTGGTGGTGGCCGAACTGGTGCCGGGGGTGGTCGAGTGGAATCGTGGGCCGCTGGGCGCCAAGTCCGGCTATCCGCTGCTCGATCCGCGTACACGGGTGCTGCAGGACGATGTGGCCAAGGTGCTCAAGGCCTCGGCCAGCGCCTATGACGCGATCATGCTGGATGTCGACAACGGCCCCGAAGGCCTGACCCAGAAAGGCAATAGCTGGCTGTATTCCGCCGAGGGGCTGCGCCACTGCCACCAGGCGCTGCGACCCAAGGGCATGCTGGCGGTATGGTCGGCCAGCGCCGATCGCAAGTTCGCCGACAAGGTGGCCAAGGCCGGCTTCAAGGTGGAGGAGGTGCAGGTCTACGCTCACGGCAACCGCGGCACGCGCCACACCATCTGGATTGCCGAGAAGCTCAAGTAGCTCGGCGCTGGCACAGAAAAGCCCGCTACCGGTGACCCGGCAGCGGGCTCTTTGCTGGGCGGTAGCCGTTAGCGGATTCTCAGCTTGCCGACTCTATCGTTGTCCAGACTGCCGAAGTACAGGTAGTCGCCGACCGGCTTGACCGAGGTGACCATGCGCAGGTGGCTGCCGCTGGTGTCGTGCAGGCTGCGGATGATCTCGCCCTGTTCGTTGATCGCGATGGCCAAGCCATAGGGCACGGCTTTGGGCCACAGCGCGCGCGGCAGTTTGGCCAGCTGCGCCTTCAGCCAGGGATGCCGATGGAGGAAGTCGGCGTCGGCCTTGCGCGGCGACGGCAGGGCCACCCAGAAGGTGCCGGCGCGGTCGCCCTGCAGGTTGTCCGGCAGGCCCGGCAGGTTGTCGATGAACACCTCGTGGGTGCCGGCTTTGGCGCCTTTCAGCCAGTAGCGGGTGATGCGGTAGCGGTAGGTTTCGTTGACCAGGACGAAGTCCTCGTTGGCCGACAGCGCCACGCCATTGGCGAAGTACAGGTCCTTTAGCAGTACCTTGGTTTCGCCGGTGGCGGGGTCGTAGCTGAGCAGGCGGCCCCAGGGGCGCGCCTCGAGCAGGTCGAGCAGGTAGTCCGGCTGTTCGAAGCGCTGGCTGGCGTCGCTGAAGTAGATGGTGCCGTCGCGGGCGATATCCAGGTCATCGGTGAAGCGGAAGG
>JBFKAF010000588.1:0-2498 GCA_041621735.1 Pseudomonas sp. | reverse complement strand
CCGCAGGGTCGCCTGCTGCGCGTCGAAGAAGGCGGCGAAGCGTTCGGCGGCGGCGCGTCGCGCGTCCTTGGCCAGGATCAGGCGCTTCTGCACCAAGGGCTCGTAGAGACTGGCATCCACCTGCCGATACTGCACGCTGGGGGTTTTGGCTGCGGTCAACTGGCTGAGGGCGACCAGGCCGCTCGGCGCATTGCCGCTGAGCACGAACTGGAAGGTCTGGCCGATGTCCTGGCCGTACACCAGGCGTGACTCGAGCTTCGCCAATTGGCCGCTGCGCTCGATGGCCTGCAGGGCGGCCGTGCCGTAGGGCGCGGTCTGCGGCTGGGCGATTGCCACCTTGCCGGCCGGCAGGTTGTCGAGGCTCGCCGGTTGCCGCGGGGACCACAGGGCCAGGCGCCCGCAGGCGTAGGTGATGTCGGCTGCGCCATGGCCTTTGGCGGCGAGTCGCTGCGGGCGTT
Organism: Pseudomonas sp.; assembly: GCA_041621735.1. Classification (GTDB taxonomy): domain Bacteria; phylum Pseudomonadota; class Gammaproteobacteria; order Pseudomonadales; family Pseudomonadaceae; genus Aquipseudomonas. Next base: position 2,040 of record JBFKAF010000588.1, on the reverse strand, counting down.
CGGCGTCGGCCGAGTAGAACAGATCGAAGGGAGCGCCGCGTTGAATCTGCTCGAAGAAGGCGCCGCTGGAGCCCCCGGCGATCTGTAGTTTCACGCCGGTCTGTTGCCGGTAGTCGGCGGCGATCCGCTCCATTACCGGCAGCAGGTTGGCGGCGACGGCGATGCGCAGTTCATCGGCGGCCTGTACCAGAGGGGTCGCCAGCAGGCCGAGCAGGCTTGAAGCGAGGAGAGAGGGGCGCATGGGGCTCTTGATGTCCTTGATTCAGAGGGGCGTGCCGAGCAGTACCTGGTTCGCCGCGAACTGCGCGCGGACCGGGTCGCCGGGGTTGAGGTGCTGTTCACTCAGATGGCTGGCATCGGCCAGCGCGCAGAGGGTCTGCCCGCTGGCCAGGCCGATGCGCACCTCGCTGGGACCGTCGGCCGCCGCAATGATCTGCTCGATCCAGCCCTGCAGCTGGTTGCGCGTCGGGTCGGCGGCACCGGACAGCGCGTTGAGTTCCAGCCAGCCGGCCTTGATCAAGGCAATCACCGGGCGGTCCACGGCGAGTTCGAGTTTTTCCGTGCTGTCGCGGGTGATCTGCGCCTGGATCTGCGCGCCGCCGGGCAGCTCGATCTCGAGCAAGTCGTTACGCCCCTGCGGGTGAATCGCCCGTACCCGTCCGCTGAGCTGATTGCGTGCGCTGGTGCGCAGCATCAGGCGACCGAGCAGTTGCAGGTCGTGGTCGTCCTCGGCCGCCAGCACCTGGGCCTGCAGGCTTTCCAGGCGCTTGTAGAGGACCAGCAGGCGTTCACCGGCGACGGACAGCTTGGCACCGCCGCCGCCTTTGCCGCCGACGCTGCGCTGGACCAGAGGCTCTTCGGCGAGGTTGTTGAGTTCGTCGATGGCGTCCCAGGCGGCCTTGTAGCTCAAACCGGCGGCTTTGGCGGCGCGGGTGATCGAGCCTTGCACGGCAATCTGTTCGAGCAGGGCCATGCGCTGCGGGCGGCGAGTGACATGCTGGGCGAGCGTGGTCATTAGGGTCATGTGGTTGGCGCTATATGCTTTGCTATATAGCGCCGTAATGTGCGCGAGCCTGACCGCCGAGTCAATGCCCGCGACCCTCGTCCGTGGTCAGGTGTGACAGAGCTTGTGGTTTAACGGTCGCCCGGTTTGGCAGTGCGCGCCAGGCAATACACATCGACGCGTGCCGCGCCGGCCCGTTTCAACAGGCGCGCGAGGCTTTCCGCGGTGGCGCCGGTGGTCAGCACATCATCGACCAGGGCCAGGTGGCGGCCTGCTACCCGAGCGTCGGCGGACAGGGCGAAGGCGTGGCGCAAGTTGCGTTTGCGTGTGGCGGCGTCCAGCTGCTGCTGGGCTGGGGTGTCGAGCACGCGCTGCAGCCAATGGGGCTGGTGCGGCAGCTGCAGGCTTTGGCTCAGCCACTGGCTGAGCAGCGTTGCCTGATTGAAACCACGCTGGCGCTGGCGTCGTTCGGCCAGCGGTACGGGCAGCAGCAGCTCTGGTTTGGCCAGGCCCTCATCGAAGGCATGCCGCAGATGATGTGACAAAAGCTCGCCGAGTAGACGTCCCAAGGGCCACTTGGCCTGGTGTTTGAACCGGGTGATCAGGCTGTCGATGGGGAAGGCGTAGCGCCAGGGGACTTCCACACGGTGAAAACTTGGCGGTCGTTGCAGGCAGGCGCCGCAGGTCAGTCCAGTCTGTGCCAAGGGCAGGGCGCAGATCTGGCAGCGCCCGGCGAGCCAGGGCAGCTCGCTTTCGCAGCTGACGCAGAGCGCGTGCGTGGTGTCCGCCGGTTCATCGCAAAGCAAACAGAATTGTTTGATTTTTAACCAGTTGTAAACCTGATGGAGATGCTTTGGTTGACAGTGCATGGCGCTTCCATAATCATGCCGAACATCCGTGTCTGCCTGCTGACCCTAGCAGGCTGTTGCTGCTAATAAGGAATCATCCATGAGCGCTACCGCCGCCCCAATGCGTCACGACTGGACCCTCGCCGAGGTCAAGGCGCTCTTCCAGCAACCGTTCAACGACCTGCTGTT
>JBFKAF010000587.1:0-2514 GCA_041621735.1 Pseudomonas sp. | reverse complement strand
GGTGGATGTCGACTTGGCCAGGTTGTGTCGCATCGCCACGCCGCATATTGCCGGCTACAGCCTGGACGGCAAGCTGCGTGGCACGGCGCAGGTCTATCAGGCGGCTTGCCAGCGCCTGAGCGTGACGCCGACGCTCGGCCTGGATGAGCTGATGCCGACGCCTTGGTTGAGCGAATTGAACCTGGATGCCAGCGCCGACCCCGCTTGGGCCTTGGCCATGGTGTGCCGCGCGGTGTACGACCCGCGCCGCGATGATGCGGATTTTCGCCGCAGTTTGCTCGGTAGCCTTGCCGAGCGTCGGGCCCGTTTCGACCTGTTGCGCAAACACTACCCCACGCGGCGGGAAATAGATGGCCTCAGCGTACGCCTGAGCGGCGATGCGCCGGAGTTGGCACGGATGGTTCGAGCACTTGGGGCGACGCTGGTCTAGCGTCGCCCGTTTGTGTTCCCGTTGTGGCCGCCCCCGGTTGCGGCTTGGCCCGCAGCTAAATGTGCCAAACAATAATGAATTGAAAAGGCCCTCTAGCAGGCCGTTGAAAAATGTAGTGAGCAAAGGCTAGGCAAGGCGAAATCAGCCGAAACGCAGCGAAGCGGAGTAACAGCCAGAGGTTGGCCCGCAGGGCGAGCAAAGCGAGTAAAAAGCGCAGTGTACGAGCGGTACATGAGCATTTTGAGGCTGATTTCAACGCCGCATAGCCGAGCGCAGTAGTTTTTCAACAGCCTGCTAGCTGATGAGGGTTCTAAGAGGTGGTTATGTCGAGGTTTCACCTGGGGTTGATCATCAATCCCTTGGCTGGTGTGGGCGGTCCCGCGGGTCTCAAAGGCAGCGATGGGGTGGCCGAGCAGGCGTTGGCGCTGGGCAGTGAGCCGCGTGCGGCGTTGCGTACGCGGACCGCCCTGGAGTGCCTGCGGCCGGTGCAGCAGCGCCTGGAGTTTCTAACTTTTCCCGGGCCGATGGGCGCGGACCTGTTGAGCGAGATGGGCTTTGCCTACCGCCTGCTGGGTGGGCTGGGCGACGGCCCGAGCAGCGCCGCCGATACCCGCGCCGCCGTGGCGGCCTTGCAGGACGCCGGGGTGGCGTTGATTCTGTTCGCCGGTGGCGACGGCACGGCGCGCGACGTTTGTGCCGTGGTGCAGGAGGGCCAGCCGGTGCTGGGCATTCCGGCTGGAGTGAAAATCCATTCCGGGGTCTATGCGATCAGCCCGCGGGCCGCCGGTGAGTTGACTCGACGTCTGGTCGAAGGCGGTCTGGTGCGTCTGGCCAGTGGTGAGGTGCGCGACCTGGACGAAGCCGCGTTGCGTGAGGGCAGGGTCGCCGCACGCTGGTATGGCGAGCTGTGCGTGCCGGAAGAGGGCGGCTATGTGCAGCAGGTTAAACAGGCCGGGGTCGAATCCGAAGAACTGGTGCTGAGCGACCTCGCGGCCTGGCTGGAAGACAGTTGGGAGGCGGACGTGCGCTATATCTTCGGCCCCGGTTCGACCCTGCATGGTCTGGCGCAGAACCTGGGGTTGCAGACCACCTTGCTCGGGGTCGATGTGATCGAGAATGCTCAGGTGATCGCCGCCGATGTCAACGAGGCGCAGCTGTATGAGCTGGTGGCCGATTACCCCGCGCGCTTGCTGGTCACCGCGATTGGCGGCCAGGGCCATATCATCGGGCGCGGCAATCAACAGATCAGTCCGCGGGTGCTGCGCGCCGTGGGTCTCGATCATCTACGCGTGGTGGCGACCAAGCGCAAGCTCGCTACCCTGCAAGGACGGCCCCTGCTGGTCGACAGCGGCGACGTGCAGCTGGATGATGCCTTCCCCGATGTGGTGCGGGTGTGGGCCGGTTACAAGGAAGAATTGCTCTACCCGCTGAGTCGCTAGCACTACTGCCTGAAGCAGTCGTCGAGCGCAGCAATTTTTCAATGGCCTGCTGGAGGATGAAGTGGCATGACCGATGACGAGCGCCCCGCATTTCTCCGTCCCGGCGAGCGGCTGGTGCTGTTCGATGGAGTGTGCAAGTTGTGCAACGGCTGGGCGAAGTTCCTCATTCGTCACGATCGCCAACGGCTGTTCAAGCTGGCCTCGGTACAGTCGCCGGAGGGCCAGGCGGTGCTGCGCTGGCTGGGTTTGCCCACCGAGCAGTTCGACACCATGGCCTATGTCGTGGACGCCGAGCTGTTCGTGCGCTCCGGCGCGGTATTGCGCATCCTCGCTCAGTTGCCGTGGCCGTGGCGCGCGTTCGCGGCGCTGCGCGTCTGCCCCCGGCCGCTGCGCGACTGGCTGTATGACCGCATCGCCCTGAATCGCTACCGCTTGTTCGGCCGTTATGCCAGCTGTGTGCTGCCTTCACCTGACCACGCGCGACGTTTCCTGCATGACGACAACTGAGCACAGCCGGTTGCGGCAGATCGGCTGGCTCGCCCGCATCGCCCTGGCCCTGGCGTTCTTCTGGCACGGCCTGGTGCCGAAGCTGCTCTGGCTGAGCGCCGATGAGATCGCGATGATTCAGGCCCACGGCATCGTCGC
>JBFKAF010000586.1:0-2533 GCA_041621735.1 Pseudomonas sp. | reverse complement strand
GAGTCGCGAATTTATCGCGGTACGCGAGGAGGTGCTCGAGATGATTTGGTCGATGGAAGAGCAGCTCTCGCCAGCAGGGGTATAGATCATGTCTGAAGCAAATGTAGCTAAGAAGCGCGTGTTTTTCTTGTACCGGTTGTGGAACACCGACGGCCTGGCCCAGCGTAAGACCGTCACTTTCGGTGACCCGGCGGCCGTCCAGGGTGGCGCTATCTGGGGGGTGCTGTCGGTGATGGTGACGGCCCTCATCTGGCAACTGGTGTCCATGGCCGAGATCGTCTCGCCATTGTTCTGGCCGAGCCCGCAAGCGGTGTGGGACAAGTTCGTCCTGATCGCCACCGAGGGCTACAAGGGGTTCACCTTGGCCGAGCACCTGGGCATCAGCCTGTACCGGGTATTGGCGGGCTTTGGCCTGGGTTGCCTGTTCGGTATTCCAGTCGGTCTGGGTATGGGCCTGAACAAGGTGATCAAGGGCTGGATGGACCCCCTGATCGAGTTCTACCGCCCGGTACCTCCGCTGGCTTACGTGCCGCTGGTGATCATCTGGATGGGGATTGGCGATAGCGGCAAGGTGCTGCTGCTGTTTCTGGCGACCTTCTCGATCATCGTGATCAGTGCTCGCTCCGGTGTTGCCAGCGTGGCCATCGAGAAAATCCATGCGGCCTATTCGCTGGGTGCCAGCCGCTGGCAGATCCTGCGCCACGTCATTCTGATCAATGCCCTGCCGGAAATATTCACCGGCATGCGCGTCGCCATGGGCGTTTGCTGGGGAACCCTGGTCGCTGCCGAAATGGTCGCCGCTACCTCGGGCGTGGGCTGGATGGTGCTCAACGCCAGCCGTTATCTGAATACCGACATCGTCTTGATGGGGGTGATTCTGATGGGCGTGGTCGGCTTCATGATCGATATGTGCATGCGTAGCCTGGAGAAAAAGCTGATCCCTTGGAAGAGCAAAGGCCGCAGCTAAAGCGTTGTTGAACAGATTTCGGGATCATTTTTTGGAGACTAGCCACATGATTTCACATGCAAAAGTATTGGTGATCGGCGGTGGTATCGCCGGGGTGAGCACGCTCTACCATCTGGCCAAGCGCGGCTGCAAGGATATCGCCCTGGTCGAGCGTAGCGAGTTGACGGCCGGTTCCACCTGGCACGCCGCCGGTAACCTGCCGCACTTCAGTACCAGCCTCAATGTGATGCGCCTGCAGCAGTACAGCATCGCCTTGTATCAGCGCCTGGAAGCCGAAACCGGTCAAGCGGTCGGGCATCACAAGACCGGCGCGCTGCGCCTGGCGCATACCCAGGAGCGTTTCGAGGAGTTCCAGCGAGTCGCCGGCATGGCCGATTCCTGTGGGCTCGATTTCAAACTGTTGCAGCCGGAAGAGCTGCAGCAGTACCACCCGTTCCTCGAGAGTCACGACATCGTGGGCGGTCTGTGGGATCCGGACGACGGCCATATCGACCCGACCAGCGTGACCAATGCGATGGCCAAGGGCGCCCGTGATCTGGGTGCGCAGATCTACCGCAACAGCCCGGTCCACGCCATCACGCGTACGGCCGACGGGCTGTGGCAGGTAGAAACGGCGAACGGCACCATCACCGCAGAAACCATCGTTAACGCCGCGGGTTTCCGCGCCAATGAAGTCGCCGCGATGATCGGTCACCAGCTGCCGATCGCCTCGATGGAGCACCAGTATCTGGTCACCGAAGGCCTGCAGGAAGTCGCCGACTGTGGTCTCGAACTGCCCATGGTGCGCGACCCGGATGTGTCCTACTACCTGCGCCAGGAGCGCAACGGCTTCATTCTCGGTCCCTACGAGCCGGGCGGCCTGCCGTGCTGGACCGACGGCGTACCGCCGAACTTCGGTCAGGAGCTGTTCGAGCCTTCGCTGGACCGTCTCGAGGACATCATCGCCATCGCCATGGAGCAGATCCCGCTGCTGGCCAAAGCCGGTGTGCAGACCGTCATCAACGGGCCTATCACCTATACCCCGGATGGTCATCCGCTGATCGGTCCGGTAGCCGGCTTCGACAACTACTTCGTCTGCTCCGGTTTCAACTTCGGCATCGTCCAGGGCGGCGGCGCCGGCCACTTCATGGCGCAGTGGATTCTCGACGGGCATCCGGAAATCGATCTCAACGAGTTGGACCCGCGGCGTTTCGGCGACTATGCCAACGCGCGCTATACCGTGGCCAAGGCCACCGAGGTGTATGCCCACGAGTACGCCAACGGCCTGCCCTATGAGTACGAGAATCGCCCGGCTGCACGCCCGGCCAAGACCACGCCGATCTACAGCCGACTGAAGGAAAACGGCGCGGTATTCGGTGCCCGCTTCGGCTGGGAACGTGCCAACTGGTTCGCCCCGGCCGGCATGGAGCCGCGCGACGAGCTGAGCTACAGCCGCAGCAACTGGTTCGAAACGGTCGGAGAAGAGTGCCGCGCGGTGCGCGAGAAGGTTGGCCTGCTGGACCTGTCGGCCTTCGCCAAGTTCGAAGTCTCGGGTGCGGGGGCGGTTGCCTATCTGGAGCGGCTGTC
>JBFKAF010000585.1:0-2538 GCA_041621735.1 Pseudomonas sp. | reverse complement strand
CAGACGCTCGATGGCCTCAAGCGCCAGCAGGCAACCGGTCGGCGCATTGGGGTTGGGAAAAATGATGCCGCCATTCGGCCGGGAGTAATCCTCGACGCGAATCTGCAACTGCTCATCCAGCGGAATCGCCTCGAAGGGGATACCGTAGAGCCCGCAGTAGACCGGGTAAAAACTGTAGGTGATGTCGGGAAACAGCAGCGGCTGGCCGTGCTGGAACAGGCCGTGGAAGGCATGCGCCAACACCTCGTCGGAACCGTTGCCGACGAAGACCTGATTGACCTGCACGCCATAATAGTCGGCCACCGCTTGCTTCAGCCGGTCGGCGTTAGGGTCGGGATACAGGCGTAGGCTGTCGCCCAGTTCGGCCTGCATGGCCGCAATGACCTTGGGTGAAGGACCATAGGGGTTTTCGTTGGTGTTCAGCTTGACCAGCTTCGCCAGCTTCGGCTGCTCGCCCGGTACATAGGGCACCAGCGCTTTGACGAAGGGGCTCCAGAATTTGCTCATTGCCCTTCTCTCCTCGAATTCGTTCGGTTTGGCGTAGGGTGGCAAACGCGCAAAGCGTTGCCCCCCCTACAAAACAGCCATCAGTTCTTGATCCGGTACTCGGCGCTACGCGCGTGCGCCGTCAGCGATTCGCCACGGGCCAATACCGAAGCGGTCTTGCCCAGCTCGGACGCCCCGTCTGCCGAGCAATAAATGATCGACGAGCGCTTCTGGAAGTCGTACACGCCGAGCGGCGAGGAGAAGCGTGCAGTACCCGAGGTCGGCAACACGTGGTTCGGCCCGGCGCAGTAGTCGCCCAGGGCCTCGGCGGTGTAGCGGCCCATGAAGATCGCGCCGGCATGGCGAATCTGCGGCAGATACTGCTCAGGGTCCGCCACCGACAATTCCAGGTGCTCCGGCGCGATGCGATTCGCCACTTCGATGGCCTGGGCCATGTCCGCCACATGAATCAGCGCGCCACGGCTTTCGAGGGACGTGCGCACGATCTCGGCGCGCTCCAGGGTAGGCAGCAGCTTGGCGATGCTCGCGGCGACCCGATCGAGAAAGCCAGCATCCGGGCTGAGCAGAATGGACTGGGCGTCTTCGTCATGCTCGGCCTGGGAGAACAGGTCCATGGCGATCCAGTCCGGATCGGTCTGGCCATCACAGACCACCAGGATCTCCGAGGGCCCGGCGATCATGTCGATACCGACCTTGCCGAACACATGGCGCTTGGCGGTGGCCACATAGATATTGCCCGGGCCGACGATCTTGTCCACCGGCGGCACGCTCTCGGTGCCGTAGGCCAACGCAGCCACCGCCTGGGCGCCACCGATGGTGAAGACCCGGTCGACCCCGGCGATGCAGGCGGCGGCCAGCACCAGCTCGTTGATTTCGCCGCGCGGGGTCGGCACCACCATCACCACTTCCGGCACACCGGCCACCTTGGCCGGGATGGCGTTCATCAACACCGAGGAGGGATAGGAGGCCTTGCCGCCCGGCACGTAGAGGCCGGCACGATCCAGCGGGGTGACCTGCTGACCGAGTACAGTGCCATCGGCTTCGGTATAACGCCAGGAGTCCTGTTTCTGCTTCTCGTGATAGCTGCGCACGCGCTCGGCTGCCGTTTCCAACGCCTGGCGCTGCGCCGGGGTGATGCGGGTCAATGCCAGTTCCAGCCGCTCGCGCGGCAGGATCAACTCGGCCATGTCGGCGACCTGCAGGCCATCGAACCTCTGGGTGTACTCGACCAGGGCCGCATCACCGCGGCTGCGCACGGCATCGATGATTTCCAGCACGCGCTGGTTGACGCCCTCGTCCGACACGCTTTCCCAGCTCAGCAGATGATCCAGATGACGAGTAAAGTCCTGGTCAGCGGCATTGAGTCGACGGATAGCGATAGGACTGGTCATAGCGGGCCTCTTGATTGGCAATTGCTCGGGCGTCGCTAGGCTACCAAGCCCACCGCATGGACGCCCGAGAAAAGTGGCTATGACACGGATAGGCGAATGCGGCAAGGCGCCGCACTGAGGGTATTAGCTGGGGTGTCGCGCCTCAACGGCTTCACGCAGCGTGTCGATCAGCGCCTGAATGCGCGCGTGCTGCATCTTCATCGAGGCCTTGTTGACGATCAGCCGCGAGCTGACGTGGGCAATCAACTCCTGGGCTTCCAGGCCATTGGCGCGCAGGGTGTTGCCGGTGTCCACGACATCGATGATCTTATCGGCCAGGCCCACCAGCGGCGCCAGCTCCATCGAGCCGTACAGCTTGATCACATCGACCTGACGGCCCTGTTCGGCGTAATAACGCTTGGCCACGTTGACGAACTTGGTGGCCACCCGCAGGCGTCCAGTCGGCTCCGGCGCACCGATCGCGCCGGCGGTCATCAGCTTGCACTTGGCGATCTGCAAATCCAGCGGCTCATACAATCCCTGGCCGCCGTACTCCATCAGCACGTCCTTGCCCGCGACGCCGAGGTCGGCCGCACCATGCTCGACATAAGTCGGCACATCGGTCGCGCGAACGATCAACAGGCGCACATCCTCCAGCGTG
>JBFKAF010000584.1:0-2541 GCA_041621735.1 Pseudomonas sp. | reverse complement strand
TGCAAGGGTTGCTTGAGAGCGGCAAGGTCAGCGAGCTCGGCCTGTCCAATGCCGAGCCACTGCACTGGCAGCTGTTATGTCGCGAACTGCCGCTGCGCTGCAATCAGATCGAGTTGTCGCTGCTGGCCCAGCAGGCCGCCTGGGACGGCCGGTTGCAGGCCATGCAGGCCGATGGCCTGCAGGTGCAGGCCTGGTCGCCGTTAGCCGGTGGGGCGTTTCCCCCGGCATTGCAGCAGGCCTTGGCCGACGTCGGCGAAGCGCTGCAGGCGACTCCCAGCCAGGTTGCCCTGGCCTGGGTGCGTAGCTTGCCCGGCAAGCCCTTGCCGATTCTCGGCAGCCTGCGCTGGTCGCGGATCGAAGAGGCGCTGGCCGGCGCGGCGCTGCAGCTGGATGCACCGACCTGGTTCTATCTGGCCGAGGCGGCGCGCGGGATCAAGGCGCCTTGAGTGGTGTGTGCGACTGACTCAGACGCCTCAGTCCGAGTAGCAGCAGCGCCGCGGCGGCCAGGCCGGCACCGGCATGGAAGGCCATGGCGGCGCCATAGGTCTGCCATAGCCAGCCGGCGCCGGCGCTGGCCAAGAGCAGGGCGACGCCGCTGATCAGGTTGAACAGGCCGAAGGCGCTGCCTTTGAGCTCGGCCGGGGTGGTATCCGCCACCATGGCGGCGAGAATGCCCTGACTGAAGCCCATGTGCAGTCCCCATACGGCGCCGCCGAGCAGCACCAGGACGGCCGAGTCAGCCCAGGCCAGTAGCAGGTCGGCGGCAATCAGCAGGAGCAGGCCAGCGCCCAGCAGGGTGCTGCGCTCGAGACGATCCGACCACTTGCCGGCCGGGTAGGCGGAGAGCATATAGGCGGCGGCCATCGCCACCATGACCAGCGGCACCCAGCTGGTGGCGAAGCCCTGCTGCTGCGCGCGCAGGAGCAAAAAGGCCTCGCTGAAGCGGGCCAGGGTGAAGACCGCACCTATGCCGACTACCCACCAGTAGGCTGGGGAGAACTGGTTCAGCCAGGTCAGGTGGATTGGCGAATGAAAGGGGCTGGACGGCTTTTCCTGGACCGGCTCGCGGACCCCGAGCCAGAGCAGGATGACCGCGGCCAGGGCGGGAATCACCGCGAACCACAACACCAGGGTGATATCCGCGCTCAACCCGAGCATCAGCACTATGGCCAGGATCGGCCCGAGAAAGGCGCCGATGGTATCCATTGACTGGCGCAGGCCGAAGCAGGCACCGCGAATGGCGGCGGGCGCGACGTCGGCGATCAGGGCATCGCGCGGGGCGCCGCGGATGCCCTTGCCGATCCGGTCGAGCAGGCGCGCGCCAAGCACCAACTCGGCCGAACTGGCCAGGGGGAACAGTGGCTTGGTCAGCGCTGCCAGGCCGTAGCCGAGCAGCAGCAGACCCTTGCGCCGACCGATAAAGTCGCTGAGCGCGCCGGAAAACACCTTGACCACCAGGGCGGTGGCCTCGGCCAAGCCTTCGATCAGGCCAACCGTGAGCATGCTGGCACCCAGGCTGCCAACCAGAAATAGCGGCAGCAGGCTGTGCACCAGCTCCGAGGACAGGTCCATGCACAGGCTGACCAGGCCCAGCGCCCAGATGGTGCGTGGGATCTTATCCGGCGATCTGGCGGCAAGCCTTGCCATGGCTTTTATCCTGTATTGACGGGTGGCATGGTGGTGCAGCCGGTGGTCGGGGCAGCCGCGCCCTAAGGTCGGTGAGTCGCGCTGGGCAAGCGCCAAGCCAGGATTGCGAAATGTTGTGCAGTGGCTCCCGTCGTGAGCCTGGCGACCGATGACGTGCACTGTCGTGCCCGGCCAAATGGTACTAGCCTTTGGACAGGCTTTGCCGTCTTGGCCCAGTGTCGAGCGCGGTATTTGAGCGAGTTAGATACCAGTAAGGCAGGATGCAGTGGAGTACGCCAATGGCCAATCATGAAGACACCGGTTTTTCCGAGGAAAACCTCACGCTAGAGCCGCTCGAGGATCAGTCGACCGAGGCGCAGCGCAAAGGCAAGGCCAAGTTCCAGGTCGATACGCGAAACGGCGGCGAACGGCGCAAGGCAGATGATCGGCGTGGCTCCATCCGCTTCCAGGATGACCGCCGCAGTGGCAAGGATCGTCGGGCTGGCGGCAATGGCTGGGGACGCGGCGTGGATATCTGAGTTGAGTTCCACAGCCGTTGGGTTATTCGCGCCAACCCGTTGAGGGCTGACGCGACCTGTCATCTCAGCAGAAACACCGTGCCGCCTCGGCCAGGTCCTTGGCCAGCAAGGCGCCTGGCGCCTTGCCTTCATCGCCGGCGCGGTATTTGCCAGTCTGCACCAGGCACGCCTGCAGCCCGGCTTGCTGGGCGCCCAACACATCGCTCTCGACATCGTCGCCAATCATCAAGGCCTCGCTCGCGGTCACCCCGAGCTCCTCCAGGGCGCCGGCGAAGAACTCCGCCGAGGGCTTGCCGAGGATCAGTGCCTGAACCCCGGCGGCATACTCCAGCGCCCGCACGAAAGGGCCGGCGTCCAGGCGCAGGGCGCCGCGGCT
>JBFKAF010000583.1:0-2543 GCA_041621735.1 Pseudomonas sp. | reverse complement strand
GGTGATGTCGCGGCTGTCCAGCCAGAGCTGGGCATATTCGCCGAAGTGCTGGTCGCTACCTGCAGCACTGGTTGAGTTAGGAAACAGCTCGGCGTATTTCGCGTCATCCAGTAAACCCAGCTTGATTAGGCTGTTGGCGCTGATTGAAAACTGACCCACCCTGCCGATTGAAATTTGACCCAAGGCTGGCTGCTGGTTTTTGCATCAGCAACTGTGGATAAGTCTAGCAGCAGAGCTGTCTTAAACGCCTCTATCAGATTGAGTGCCTGCCACTTTCAGCAGCAGGCATTCAGGTCGCCTCCTCAAAACGGTTCGTCGACTGCGACGTCTTTTCCTCCTTTGCGTTTTTGCTCGCGTGATTTGATCCGCGACTGCGCGGCCAGACTGCTGTGTTGCAGGCGGTAGGACTCGTTGCCCGTTTCGACGATGTGGCAGTGGTGCGTAAGCCGATCCAGCAGGGCGGTGGTCATCTTGGCGTCACCGAACACGCTCGACCATTCGGCGAAGCTCAGGTTGGTGGTGATCACCACGCTGGTGTGTTCGTAGAGCTTGGACAGCAAATGAAACAACAGCGCGCCACCGGCCTGGCTGAAGGGCAGATACCCCAGCTCGTCGAGGATGACCAGATCCGTGCGCAGCAGTGCCTGGGCGATGCGCCCGGCTTTACCGTCATGCTTCTCGCGCTCCAGCAGATTGACCAGGTCAACCGTGGAGTAGAAGCGCACGCGCTTGCCGTGCAGGGTGATGCCGGACACGGCCAGCGCGGTGGCCAGGTGGGTCTTGCCGGTGCCCGGCCCGCCGATCAGCACCACGTTCTGTGCCGTGTCGGTGAAGGCCAGGCTGGCCAGTTCCCTGATCAGCCGTGCGTCGGCGCTGGAGGCGCTGAAGTCGAAGCCAGCCAGGTCACGGTGCATGGGCAGCTTGGCCATGTTCATTTGGTGGCTCACCGAGCGCATGGCGCGATCTGTGTGTTCTTGTTCCAGCAGGTGTTCGAGCAGCCACTTGGACGAGGCTGTGTTCGACTCACCCTGCGCAGTCAACTCCGCCCAGGCAGTGGCCATGCCGTGCAGGCGCAGTTCCTTGAGTTCCGCCATGAGATCACGCATGACCGATCTCCTCGGTCTGGCCACGTAGGCGGTCGTAGCGCGCCGTGTTAGCGACGGGGGCTTTCTTGAGCGATAAGTGGGTTTCGACGCTGGGCGGTGGCTCGCTCGCGGTCAGGCGCGCCACGACATTGAGGATGTGTTCGGCGCTCAGGGTGCCGGCTTCAAGTACCAGTTCAACGGCCACCAATACGGCATCGAGTCCGGCGACCGGTACGGCGGCCAGAACCTGCGCCATGATCCGATCACCGCCTGTATGCCGGCCCAGGCCGTGCTTGAGCTGACGCAGCGGCGCTGGCAGATCGGCAAAGGGCGCGCCGTTGCGCAGCGCGCCGGGCTTGCGCTCAATCAGCGGGATGTAGTGCTGCCAGTCGTAGCTGACCTGGCCGCGATCCAGCAAACGCGCATGGCTGGCAATCAGCGCATCATCAGCCACCACCTCTATCCGCGTTGGATACAGGCGACTGCTGACCCACCGGCCAGCGTGCTCACAAGGCACCGAGTAGCGGTTGCGACCCACGCTGACCAAGCCGGTGCTGGAAACCCGAGCAGCACGCTCGACGTATCCGTCGAAGGCAGTGGGCATGGGCATCATTTCGGCCCGTTCCAACTCCAACACCTCGGCCACGCTCAGCCCGCTGTATTGCGGGTGCGGCAGCTCGCTCCAGAGCGCGCGGCAGCGCTGCCCGAGCCAGGCATTGAGTTCCTCGAAAGAGTGAAACTGGCAGTCTTGGGCGTCCAGCCAGATACGCCTGCGACTGTCCTGCACGTTCTTTTCGACGATGCCCTTTTCCCAACCTGAGGCGACGTTGCAGAAATCCGGATCGAACAGATAGTGCGCGCACATCACCGCGAAGCGCGCATTCACCGTGCGGCCTTTTCCCTTGTTGACCTTGTCGACGGCCGTCTTCATGTTGTCGTAAATGCCCCGGCGCGGTACGCCGCCCAAAGCGCCGAACGAGCGCGTATGCGCATCGAACAACATCTCGTGGCCCTGGCTCGGATAAGCCACCAACCAGAACGCACGACTGGCACACAGCTTCAGGTGTGCCACCTGCATGCGCCGGTAAATACCGCCGATCAGCAGACCTTCCTCACTCCAGTCGAACTGAAACGCCTCGCCCAGCGCAAAAGTCAGCGGCACAAAGGCGTTCAACGCCTTGCCCTGTTCCCCGCGCCAGGCACGGATAAACGCGGTTAGCTGGCTGTAGCCACCGTCGTAACCCTCGGCTTTGATGTGCGCCAACAGCGCCTTGGCACTGCGCTGCTGTTGCTTGGGCCGCAGCGAGTCGGCTTTAAGCGCCTGCTCCAGCGTGCCGTGAAACGGACTCAGCTTGTTGAAAATGGCCCTGCGCAGGTACACCGGCTGCTTGGCTTCCGGCGCTCTGACCCACTTGCGAATGGTGTTGCGCGCCAACCCGGTGCGCTTGGCTATCTCAT
>JBFKAF010000582.1:0-2544 GCA_041621735.1 Pseudomonas sp. | reverse complement strand
GAATTTAGGCAGGTATGTGTCCATGAGGCGCTGGGTGTGCTTCTGGGTCCAGCGGAAGCCCTTGCCAATGAAGAGCCGCTCATTGCTGACCGGCATGTCCTTGCTGGTCATGGTGTAGTGGGGCAGCCGACGGATGTTGCGGCGGTAGCGCAGCACAAGTAGGGCCTGTTTCAGTCGCATGCTCCCGAGGGCCAGGAAGCCAAGCGCTGCGACCAAGCCGAACAGAGGGGTCAGGGCCAGCGTCCAAGGTGCGAACACACACAGTGCGGCCGCCGTGAAGCAGACCTCTGCGGTGTAGAGCTCGACGGCAGGCCGGAGTAGCGTTTCGATGGTATAGGTGCTGGCCATGTGCTTATGCCTTTAAGGTTCCCTGTACCCGCTTGCGCGAGCTGCGAGGTTGTTCCGCGTGCAGGGCAGCCACTTCCTCCCGGGCCTGCTCGACCTCATAGTCGGGAAGCCGCTCCTGCAGCCGTTCGCAGAGGGTCATTTCGTCCTCGAGCGACAATCCCGTGATGCTGCCTCCATAGAGGCTGATGACATGGGTCAGTTGGTCATGCATGAGTTGCCGAGCACGTGGATCGGACGGTTGCTTGATCACCATGGTGATGAAGGGCGCTGTCACAGCTATCTCCTATTGCTGGATGGCGGTGGGCGTGAGCAATACCGGGTAGTGGCGAAGGCCAAGACGTGCAGCTAGGTCGTCCGCTGGTGTGGGCAGCACCTGCAGGTTGCCTGCCCAACGGCGAATCTCCGCCAGGCGCTCTTCACTGGCGACGTTGATGGCCAGGCCTACCGCCTGCAGGTGCTGCAGCTGGTCTCGCCGCTGCAACAGCCAGGAGCGGGACAACTGGTCGTCGCCGACCAGGAACACCGGTTGCAAGCCCGGCGCATTGATGGCTCGGCCCTGAACCGTGCCAGGGCTCAACTGAGCGGATCGGACCGGGAAGGCACCCGACCCGCGCACGCCAATAGTGGGAGAGGAGCTGCCGGTCAGCGGCTCTGGCTCCAGGTCTTGGTAGTAGGGCAGCGCAGTGGCACCGCCGCGGTCCTCGACAACGATCAGGTTTCCGGCTGATGCGCCGGCTGCCCAACTGGTGAGCAGCAGGGATGCAAAGATGTGCAGGGTCTTCATGGATTGGCCGCCAGTAGGTTGATGCCGGTGACCCGGCTGAGGTGTTTCGCGAAAGCCTTGCGGTAATTGGCAGCTGCCTGCCCGCCGGCGGGCCGGTGGTAGCGGCCGGCGACAGTGATCCAGTCGCCTCCCTCCGCTCTCTGTTCATTGAGGATGTTCACGACGGCCATGAGGTTCTGATAGGGGTCGAGGGAATCGCAGGTCGTGGCGAAGCGGTGTCCGTTCCAGCCGATGTTGATCTGTCCCAGGCCTGCGTCGACTCGTTTGGCACCGGCTACCTGGATGGCCACCGTAAGCGCCCTGCAGGCATCGTCGCGGGTGGCAAAGCGATAGCCGGCGCCGGCGACATTCAACGTCCAGGGCCAAGGCACCAGTTGCCCTCGAATGCGTGTTCCGCTCTCCTGCAGGGCTACGGAGTAGAGGACCTCCGACGGAACACCATGGGGCAATGCGATCAACTGGTAGGCCGGAGGCGGAATCTCCGCTGCCTGCGCGAGTGCGCCTATCAGCACCAGGTTGGCGGCCGCGGCCCTCTTGATTAGTGACGCTGCCATTGCCCGTTCACCTCTCGCACCACTGCAGGCAAGTCGCCGCCAAGGCCTAGCCCCATCCAGCGGCCTTGGTCATGGTTCAAGGTGATCTGGCGGCTACGCACATTCTTCGGCTCAATGCCGGCAAGGATCGCCCAGCGACGGATGTGCTCGTCCTCACCCTGACTGCCGATGAAGTAAAGGTCGAATGGTTGCTTCTTAGCCTGGAGGTCCTGCACCTGCGCAATGCAGGGAGGGCAATCGTCCTTCACGAAGATGGCGAGGCGGCCACTGCCCTGTAGCGCCAGCTTGCTGCCGCCGATACCTGGCGCGGGGCTGGACGTGATCTGGATGACTTTCTCGCCGGGGTACATGCGGGCGTGGGCCTCATCGTAAGCCCGCTGGTATGCCAACTCCTTGTCCACTCGTTGCCGCTCCGCCTGGACCTGCAGCTCGGCATAGCGACGTCGTTCTTCCGCGCTACGAGCCTCGATTCCGAGCGTGGTGAGTGGATCCAGCCCAGGGGAGTAGACGCCTCGCGGTCCCTGCATCAGGGTCTGGTAGCGGCTGAACTCTTGAGACGTCAAACCCCACTCCTGTGCCTGCTCCTCGATGGAGCTTGCTTGATGCAGTCCTTGTATGGACGCGTTGCTCTGCCGGGTGCGGATCTCTTGCGACGGTTGTGCCTCGGCGAGTGCCTGCGGCGCGCAGGCGCTCCAGAGGGCAATCATGCCGCTGATTACCAATGTCGGCGTTGCTCTAGTGATGCAGCGCTTGCTCCAGTTGAATGGCTCGAACATGTTTGGTCCCTACGGCTGGATATTGATGGTTCGCGGCGTGCCGGCCACATCGAAGCGGGCCGAGCGATCGTCAAGAGCGTTG
>JBFKAF010000581.1:0-2545 GCA_041621735.1 Pseudomonas sp. | reverse complement strand
CCGATGACCTCCAGGCGGTGGCCGGCAACGTGCTCAGCGCGGCGTTCTGGAACATGGGCGAGAACTGCTCGGCGGGCTCGCGGCTGATCGTCCATCGCTCGATCAAGGACGCGCTGCTCGAGGAAATGCTCAGCCAGCTCGAGGACTGGGCCACCGGCGACCCGCTGGACCCGGACGTGCGCCTCGGTGCGCTGATCGAGCAGGCGCACATGGACAAGGTGCTCGGCCATATCGAGCAGGCCAAGGCCGAAGGCTGCAAGCTGGTCACCGGTGGCGAGCGCCTGCATGCCGAAAGCGGCGGCTATTTCGTCGCCCCGACCATTTTCGAAGCTGACTCCAACGCCGCCTCGGTGGCCCGCGAGGAAATCTTCGGCCCGGTGCTGGCGGTGATCGCCTTCGACACCGAGGAACAAGCCATCGCCATCGCCAACGACACCTGCTACGGCCTGGCCGCCTCGCTGTGGACCGACAATATCAACACTGCGCACCGCATGGCCGCGGCGATCCGCGCCGGCACCGTGTCGGTCAACTGCTTCTCCGAAGGCGACATCAGCACCCCGTTCGGCGGCTACAAGCAGTCCGGCTTCGGCGGCCGCGACAAGTCGATCTACGCCCACGACCAGTACTGCGAGCTGAAGACCACCTGGATTCAGCTGTCCTAGCAGGTCACTAAACAGGGCAAGCGTAGCCCGGCCGCTGAACCGGTCGGAGCGCTGCATGATCAACCGACCCCCCTCCCCGTACTGATCGGTGAGGGGGTTCGTCCCTATTGCCGAGATACGCTCATGAACAGTCTCACCAGCAGTGAATACCTCAACCCGGTCAGCACCCAGACCTGGGCCAACGGCCGCCATCTGGTGCGCTGCCTCAAGGTCATCAAGGAAACCTCGGACGTCATCACCTACTGTTTCAGCATGCAGGAGCCGGTGCTGTTCTTCTTCAAACCGGGGCAGTTCGTCACCCTGGAACTGGAGATCGACGGCGAACAGGTGATGCGCTCCTACACCATCTCCAGTGCACCCTCGATCCCCTACAGCTTCTCCATCACGGTCAAGCGCGTGCCCGGCGGCCGGGTATCTAACTGGCTGCACGAATACCTCAAGGAAGGCGAGGTGATCGCCGTGCACGGCCCGGTCGGCCAGTTCAACTGCATCGACTTCCCGGCCGACAAGGTGCTGCTGCTCTCCGGCGGCGTCGGCATCACCCCGGTGATGTCCATGGCGCGCTGGTTCTTCAACACCAACAGCGAAGTCGACATGGTGTTCGCCCACAGCGCGCGCACCCCGGCCGACATCATCTACCGTGCAGAGCTGGACTACATGTCCACGCGGATCGACAACTTCAAGCTGCACCTGATCTGCGAGCGCAACGAAACCGGACAGATCTGGGGCGGCTACCGCGGCTTTCTCAGTCGCGAGATGCTGCACTTGATCGCACCGGACTTCCTCGACCGCGAGGTGTTCTGCTGTGGGCCGACGCCCTACATGAAAGCCGTGCGCCGCCTGCTCGGCGAGGCCGGCTACGACATGTCGCGCTACCACGAGGAATCCTTCGGCGCGACGCCCGAGGAGGACATCGCCAGCGCCGAGGAACAGGCCGCGGTGGCCCTGGTTCAGGCCGAGCAGCCGCAAGTCAGCCATTGGGTGACCTTCAGCGACTCCGGCAAGTCAGTGCAGGCCGAGCTCGGCACGACCCTCTACGAGGCAGCCGCCAGCGCCGGCCTGACCATTCCCAAGGCCTGTGGCATGGGTATCTGCGGCACATGCAAGGTACGCGTATTAACCGGCGAGACCGTCATGGAGCACAACGGCGGGATCTCCGAGGAGGAGATTGCCGAAGGCTATGTACTGAGCTGCTGCACCCGGGTCACCGGCAGTGTCGAGGTGCGGTACTAGCAGGCCGTTGAAAACGAGTCACTCCAGCTGCTCGATCAGCCCGAGCAGCGCCTTGGCCGTGTATTCGGATGAGGCCGGGTTCTGCCCGGTAATCAGCAGGCCATCGGTTACCACGTAGGTGTGCCAGTCGTCGGCCTTGGCATACAGGCCGCCGTTGGCCTGGAGCATGTCCTCGACCAGGAAGGGCACCACATCGGTCAGTTGCACCGCGGCTTCCTCGCTATTGCTGAAGCCGGTGACGCGCTTGCCGTTGACCAATGGCTGACCATCGGCACCCTTGGTATGGCGGAAGATGGCCGGCGCATGGCAGACCGCGCTGACTGGCTTGCCAGCACTATGGAAGGCCTCAATCAGGGCAATGGAGTGCGCGTCTTCGGCCAGGTCCCAGAGTGGGCCATGGCCGCCCGGATAAAACACCCCGTCATAGTCATCGGCGCGGATGTCCGCCAACTTCTGGGTATTGGCCAAGGCATCCTGAGCTTCAGGATCGGCGCGAAAGCGCTCGGTGGCCGGCGTTTGCGCGTCCGCTTCATCGCTCTTGGGGTCCAGTGGCGGCTGACCGCCTTTGGGCGAGGCCAGGGTCAGTTCGGCGCCGGCATCCTTGAACACGTAGTAAGGTGCGGCGAACTCTTCCAGCCAGAAGCCGGTCT
>JBFKAF010000580.1:0-2545 GCA_041621735.1 Pseudomonas sp. | reverse complement strand
TGGCGCACAACGCGGCGGCATTGATTCTGACCCATAACCATCCATCGGGCGTGGCCGAGCCGAGCCAGGCGGATCGGGTGCTGACCAAGCGCTTGAAGGAGGCTCTGGAGTTGGTCGATGTGCGGGTGCTCGACCACTTTATCGTCGGCGATGGCGAACCGCTGTCGATGGCCGAGTACGGCTGGCTGTAACGGGCGGGCTTGGTTCTTGGTTGTGGTGCCGGAGCGGCCCAGACCGCTCCGGCAGGCATGGCGTCATGGGGTGATGCGCACCTTGGCGAAATCCTGGCGGCCGAACGGGCTGACCCGGTAGCCCGAGACCTCTTTGCGTGTCAGTGCATAGGCGGTGGGGTGGGCCAAAGGCAGCCACAGCGCCTGTTCCTGGATGATTCGTTGCGCCTGCTGGTACAGCTGGCTGCGCTGCGGTTGGTCGCTGGTGGTCTTGCCCGCGGCGATCAGCTGATCCAGTTGTGGGTCGCAGTAGCGCGCGAAGTTCAGCCCGGACTCCAGCGAGGCGCAGGAGAATTGCGGGGTGAGGAAGTTGTCCGGGTCGCCATTGTCGCCGGCCCAGCCCATGAACAGCAGGTCATGCTCGCCGGCCTTGGCGCGGCGAATCAACTCGCCCCACTCGATCACGCGGATCTCGGCCTGGATGCCGACCTCGGCCAGGTCCGCCTGCAGCAACTGGGCACCGAGGCTCGGGTTGGGGTTCAGCAGGCTGCCCGATGGGCGCGTCCAGATCGTCGTGCTAAAGCCATCAGCCAGGCCCGCCTCGGCCAGCAGGGCGCGTGCTTTGGCGGGGTCATAGGCGTAACCCGGGAGATCCTTGGCGTAGCTCCAGGTGTTCGGCGGGTAGGGACCATTGGCGGCTTCGGCGCTGTCCTCGAACACCGCTTTCAGGTAATTGCTCTTGTCGAAGGCCAGGTTGATCGCCTGGCGCACCGCGGGCTTATCCAGTGGTGGGTGCTGACTGTTGAGGCCGACGAAGGCGGTCATGAAGGCGTCGGTTTTGACGCTGTTGAGCGCCGGGTCTTGCGCCGCGCTGTGTACGTCCTGGGGTTTCGGCGACAGGGCGATCTGGCATTCGCCACGGCGCAGCTTCTGCAGGCGCACGTTGGCGTCCGGGGTGATGGCGAAGACCAGATCGTCGACAGCCGGTTTGCCGTCAAAATACTCGGGGTTGGCGCCGTAGCGCACCACGGCGTCCTTCTGGAAACGCTTGAAGACGAAGGGGCCGGTGCCGATCGGCTGGCGGTTGAGCGTGTCCGGCGTGCCGGCCTTGAGCAGTTGTTCGGCGTACTCGGCGGAGTAGATCGAGGCGAAGCCCATGCTCAGGGTGGCCAGGAAGGTCGAGTCGGGGCGATTGAGGGTGAAGCGCACGCGCTGGGCGTCGAGCTTGTCGATGCGCTTGATCAGGCCCGGCAGCTGCATCGACTGGGCGTGTGGGTAGCCGCTTGGCGCGACCTTATGCCAGGGGTGCGCGGGGTCGAGCATGCGCAGGAAGCTGAACAGCACATCGTCGGCGCTCAGTGTGCGACTGGGGGTGAAATAGTCGGTGCTGTGGAACTTGGCATCCTGGCGCAACTGAAAGCTGTAACTCAGGCCGTCCTCGCTCACCTGCCAGCTCTGCGCCAGACTGGGCAGCAGCTTGCCGCTGGTTGCGTCGAACTCCACCAGACGGTTCATCAGAACGTCGGCGGAGGCATTGGTGGTGGTCAGGGAGTTGTACTGCACCACGTCGAAGCCATCCGGGCTGGCCTCGGTGCAGACGCTGAGGGTGGCCGCCTGGACGAACAGCGGGGCACAGAGCAGTGAGAGGGCGATAAGGCGCATGGCAAGCTCCTGAGCAGCGCGGCACGCGTCCGCAAAAGACTTACCCTAGACCATAAGGCGGCGGCAGAACAATGAGCTTTTGCGACGAGCGGTCGTTTGCCGTTGCGCAGCCAGGGTGCTGCTCTCGACGCGGCATTGGCCGAGTGCTGGCGCTGGGCGAAAGTGCACTCGTCCTTGTTGCTCGGCAGGCTTTCTGGTATAAAGCAGCGCTCTTTTCTAGGGGCCCGGTTCTTGCGCTTTCAGGTGTGGCCGGTAAGACCCTCGAGAAACGCGGCGCAGAGCGCCATTTAGATTAAGTTTAAGCGGCCAACCCATGCCGGGTTGGGCATGTGGTTTTAGAGGGCTGAGGCATGTCGAGAGTCTGTCAAGTTACCGGTAAGGGTCCGGTAACCGGGAACAACGTTTCCCACGCACACAACAAAACCCGTCGTCGTTTCCTGCCGAACCTGCAGCATCACCGCTTCTGGGTTGAGTCTGAGAATCGCTTCGTACGTCTGCGCGTATCTGCCAAAGGCATGCGTTGCATCGACAAGCGTGGCATTGACGTAGTGCTGTCCGAGCTGCGTGCTCGCGGCGAAAAGGTTTAAGGAGTAAGTCATGCGCGAACTGATCCGTTTGATCTCGAGTGCCGGTACTGGTCATTTCTACACTACCGACAAGAACAAGCGCACCACTCCGGACAAAATCGAAATTAAAAAATTCGATCCGGTTGT
>JBFKAF010000579.1:0-2546 GCA_041621735.1 Pseudomonas sp. | reverse complement strand
GCGCTGCTCGGCGCCCTGGCCGGCGGCGGCCTGCAGACCGCGCGCAACTATGGCGGACGACTACTCGGCAAACTAAAGGGGCAACGCGAATTGACCGTGGACGACGCCGTGCTGCGCCTGCTGGCCCTGCGTCAGCGCCAGTTGCTCAACGCACTGGCGGCGCGGGGCCACGCGGCGACCACGGCGATCCAGCTGGACACAGCGCAGGATAAGGGCTGGCGCCAAGACAAACTGCCCGAGCCACTACGCAAGGCCCGCGCTCACCCGCACTGGTCGAGCCTGCAAGCAAACGCTTGGCGCGACACCCCGGAGCGGGGCGCCGCGGTGGACGAGCTGGCCCGCCTGCTGCTGGCAGACCTGCAACCGTCTCAGGGCCTGCCGAGGTAGATCTGCAGCAACTTGGCCCAGTCGTCACTGCCGGTGACCCGCAGGATCTCCTGGCTGAGTGGCTCGCGATAAGGGCTGCCGCTGGCTACGGCGAAGGCATAGGCCTGGTTCTCGAAGGTGCCCGAGAGCACCCGCAGACCGCCACCGTCCAGCTCGGCGTTGCGGTACTGCAGGATCGGCAGGTCGTAGACCACCGCGTCCGACTCCCCCTGCTGCACCGCACGCATGGCACTGAGCAGGTTCGGGTAACTGCTGTGGCGAATCCGCTGGCCCTCCAGATAACGCGCGCTGACGGTCTTGTCGATGGTCGCCACGTTGGCCCGGCGCAAGTCCTCGACGCCCTGGATACCGCCCTGCAAATTACCCACCGTCAGGGCGCTGGCCACCGCGGCGGTAAAGGTCGACACCATGATCAAGCCGGCAAACATCCAGACCAGGGCGATCAGCCGGCCGCCCAGGGTGACTGGGGCCTTGTCGCCATAACCCACGGTGGTCATGGTCACCGCCGCCCACCAGAAGCTCGAGCCCAAACCCTGCGCCGGAGTGCCGCCGAACTGTTCGCGGTTGTGGCGCCGCTCGAAGATCCAGAGCACTGCGCCGACTACCAGCATCAGCGCCGCGAGGCCCAACACCAGGCTGACGAACTGCCAGGAGAGCAGCCCCTTGACCGTATTCCAGCCGCCACCATCGCCGCCTCTGGGCACCGCGATGGCCAGGCCGGTCTGGTAGAACGGATGGGTGAAGTCGAAGCGCTCTTCGCGCTCGGCGGTCATGGTCAGGGCGCCCACCACTACGTCCAGGGTGCCGGCCTCCAGAGCGGGCAGTAGCTGCTCGAACGGCAGTGGCTGCAGCTCATAGCGGTATCCGGCCTTCTCGGCGATATCCTTCCACAGGTCGATGCTGATGCCGCGCCAGTTGCCGCTTTCTTCATGGATCACGAAGGGCGGCACTTCGGTGATGCCCACGCGCAGCAGCGGTGCCTGCGACTCGGCGGCCCAGCTCGGCAGCGCCAGCAACAAGAGCAGCAAAAGGCTCAGAATTCTCGGCATAAGCGACGATCTCCCCGGTACACAAAGGCCTCAGGGTAACAAAAATCGGCGTGAGGCCTGGAGCGAACCCTCAATCAACAGCACCGGGGCGCGCGATCGCGCCCCGGCAGGAGGTCCGCTGGCGGACTCAGACCGCCACGGGCGCGGGGATATGCGGGTGCGCCTGATAGCCGAGCAGTTCGAAGTCCTCGAACTTGAACGCCAGCAGGTCTTTGACCGCCGGGTTGAGCTGCATGCGCGGCAGCGGCAGCGGTTCGCGCGTCAGTTGCAGGTCGGCCTGTTCGAGGTGGTTGGCGTACAAATGGCAGTCGCCGCCGGTCCAGATGAACTCGCCCGGCTGCAGGTCGCAGACCTGGGCGACCATCAGGGTCAGCAGCGCATAGCTGGCGATGTTGAACGGCACGCCGAGGAAGATATCCGCCGAGCGCTGATACAGCTGGCAACTCAGCTTGCCGTCGGCCACGTAGAACTGGAACAGCGCGTGGCACGGCGGCAGAGCCATCTGCTCGACCAGCGCCGGGTTCCAGGCGGAGACGATCAGCCGCCGCGAGTCCGGGTTCTGCTTGATCATCTCGATCAGCTTGCTGATCTGGTCGATCGACTCGCCGTTGGGCGCCGGCCAGTTGCGCCACTGATAGCCGTAGACCGGGCCGAGGTCGCCGTTCTCGTCGGCCCACTCGTCCCAGATTCTGACGCCGTTATCCTTCAGGTACTTGATGTTGGTATCGCCCTGGAGGAACCACAGCAGCTCGTGAATGATGGATTTCAGGTGGCACTTCTTGGTGGTGACCAAAGGAAAACCCGCGGCCAGGTCGAAGCGCATCTGCTGGGCGAACAGGCTGTAGGTGCCGGTGCCGGTGCGGTCGCTCTTGAAGGTGCCGGTGTCGCGCACCAGGCGCATCAGGTCGAGGTACTGCTTCATTGCGCGGCTCCCTGGGCAGGTTGCCGGCGATAGGCCCAGACGATCAAGCCGATGCCGCCGAGGATCATCGGCAGGCTGAGCACCTGACCCATGGTCAGCCAGCCCCAGGCCAGGTAGCCGAGCTGGGCGTCCGGCACCCGGACGAACTCGACGATAAAGCGGAAGATCCCGTAGCTCAGGGCGAACAT
>JBFKAF010000578.1:0-2557 GCA_041621735.1 Pseudomonas sp. | reverse complement strand
TTTTTTGTGGGTTTGCCAAGCACCGGCAGTCAAGCGAGGTGACCGTCGCTTTATACTGAGCGCGCATTTATAGGAGAGGCTTGTGTTCAGGTTTGTTGTCAGTAGTGTGTTTGCAGTGTGGTTCTCGGTGCTGGCAGGTCTGACGCAGGCAGCAGTTGCAAGTTCGGCCGGCGGAGTGCGCGAACCTGCCTCTGTGGTGTTTCTCAATCCCGGCTATTCCAATGAGCCGTTCTGGGTCGGTTACAGCGAATTCATGCAAGCCGCCGCCGACGATCTCGGTATACGACTGCGGGTGGTGTACGGCGAGCGCGACCCGAAAATCCTGCTCAGGCGTGCGCGGGATGTGTTGGCGAGCCCCGAAGTGCCGGACTATCTGGTATTCGTCAATGAAATGTACACGGGCCCTGAGTTGCTGCGCCTGTTTGCCGAGAGCCCGATCAAACTGTTCTCCCTGCACAGCACCCTGACGTCGGCGCAGCAGCGCATCGTCGGCGGTACCCGCGAGCACTATCGCAACTGGATCGGTAGCCTGGTGCCGAATGACGAGGAGGCCGGTTATCTGATGGCCAAGGCGCTGATCGACAAGTTGCATGGCCAGTCTGGGGCCATGCTGGCGTTTTCAGGCGTACGCAATACACCCTCGGCAACGTTGCGTCAGCAGGGCATGCAAAGAGCCTTGGCGGAGCACCCGGAAATCAAGTTGCAGCAGTTGATGTATGGCGAATGGAGTCGTCAACGGGCCTACGAGCAAGCGCGGGTACTGTTGCCGCGTTATGCCGATGTCAGCCTGGTGTGGTCGGCGAATGACGAGATGGCGTTCGGTGCCATGCGTGCCGCGCAGGAGTTGGAGCGGCAGCCAGGCAAGGATCTGCATTTTTCCGCGCTGAACAACTCCGAAGAGGTTTTTCGTGCGCGGGTAGAGGGCCAACTGTGCGTGTTGGTCGGTGGTCATTTCACCCTGGGCGGTTGGGCCATGGTGCTGTTGCACGACTATCACGCCGGACAGGATTTTGCCGGGCGGGGCGGTAAGGATCGAGTGGCGCCCTTGTTTCGCCTAATCGACGCCGGGCAGGCCAAGCGGCTGTCGAAGCGCTTAAAAGTACCCGATTACGGGCTGGATTTTCGTCAGTACAGTGCGGTATACCGGCCAGGGATGAAGGGCTACCGCTTTTCCATTTCAGCGTTGCTGCAGTGACTTAGATACCGGCGAAGTGCAGTACCAGCTTGACCGCCGCGAAAAGAACCAACACGAACACCAGGGTGAACAGCAGGCCGAGGATGATGAAGTGGCTGGGCTTGCCGCGGCTGAAGTCGCGGCTACGGTTCTTGCCACTCTGCACGCCTAAAGCGGCGGCCAGGACGCTCTGCAGCATTTCCCAGAGTGTCAGTGGTTTGTCGTCGTTTTTCCGTTCGTCCATAGGCACCTCCTGTGCATCAGCTTAGTGGTTTTGCTGGATTATGCCCGTAACGCTACCGGCAACCGGGGCAGGTTACAGCGAGGGCCTACCCAGACCGGGCGACTAGCATCGCATCTATTCGGCTCCTTGGCGGCCCGTTGCGCAATTATCCGTAGCGACAGCGTCGAGCCGTACTGAGCCTTCCAGTCGGCTCAGACGAAGTGAAAGCGTATGCCTCGATTAAGGCGAAAGGTTGAGCCGGGAGATCTGCTTCGGCCTGACAGACCACGGTGGATGTATACGCGTCTGCTGCCGCGCTTGCTCTCACCCAAGGCGCCGAGTATGGTTGCGCCCGACTCGGCCGGCAGGCCGGGTCGATGGAGACTGAGGTGCCCGAATCATTCGGGGTAAATGGGAAGTTCAGTGCAAGCTGACGCTGCCCCCGCAACGGTAGGGTCGATGAACCATCGACCGAGCCCGACACCAGCCCAGTCTCCTCAAGGCAAGTCGCGGTGGGCGACTTCCCGGTCGGAAGCTTTGCTGTCCTTATACCCCAGCCCCGATGCTGCGGGTCGGGGCTCCGTCCGTAATGCATGCCCACTGGTTTTTTATCCATTGGAGTGGGCATGACACCTCTTATCCGTCGTCTCGGTCTGGCCCTGTTGCTGGGGTGCATGGCACCCTGGGCGGGCGCCGCGCAGCTCAACGCCGCCAAGCAGATCAACGCTATCGTCTCGCAGTACAGCGCGGCCGAGTTCGCCAGCGCCGTGGCGCAGTTCAAGCAACAGAATCCGCAGTGGCAGGTCAGCGCGCGCACTCCGCAGCAGCTCAGCAACCTCGGCGATCCCGAGCTGCGCCAGTGGCTGGCTGAAAGTCAGCTGCTGCTCGGCGTCGGCCTGTTCGGCGCCGAGGCCGAACGCCTGACGCCGCTGCTGGCTCAAGCCACTGCGGCGGAACTGCTGCTGATGCACAGCGAGCATGGCCTGGTGCAGCTCA
This sequence comes from Pseudomonas sp., assembly GCA_041621735.1. Classification (GTDB taxonomy): domain Bacteria; phylum Pseudomonadota; class Gammaproteobacteria; order Pseudomonadales; family Pseudomonadaceae; genus Aquipseudomonas. The sequence continues at coordinate 164 of JBFKAF010000578.1, read as the reverse complement.
GTCGCAGTCAGGGCCGGCCGTTGTTCAACTCGCGCGAGCAGGCCGAGCAGTTGGGCCGCGGCAAACCGCAAGGCGAGCTGAGCGCCTGGGTCGCCCAGCAGCAGGCGAAGTACCCGCAGCAGGCGCCGTGGATCGCGGCGCGCAGTTACTGGCAGGCCGGCGGT
>JBFKAF010000577.1:0-2560 GCA_041621735.1 Pseudomonas sp. | reverse complement strand
GCGCCTGGACGATATCGACCGGCAGCTGATCGCCGCGCTGCAACTCAATGCCCGCGAGAGCGTGGCCATGTTGGCGCGCAAGCTCGGCATCGCGCGCACCACGGTGATCTCGCGCATCGCCCGGCTGGAGAAGAACAAGGTGATCAATGGCTATGGCCTGCGCCTGGGGCAGCGCGTGCTGGATGGCGGCCTGCAAGCCTACGTCGGCATCACCCTGCAGCCGCGCTCCGGCAAGGAGGTGCTGCGACGCCTGACCAGCATGGCCGAAGTGCAGCAGCTGTGTACCGTGAGTGGCGAGTTCGATTTCGTCGCCTGGTTGCGCGCGGACTCGCCGGAGAGGCTCGATCAGTTGCTCGACGAGATCGGCGAAGTCGACGGGGTGGAGAAGACCACCACCTCGATCATCCTCTCGTGCAAGCTGGACCGCGGGCAGAAACTCTAGGTTCTATTGCGGCTTTTTAGACCGGCGTCGGCGTCAGTCGCGTTAAACGCTAGACGCCGACACCCGCTGGGGGCGGCGTTGTGGAGCGGAAGCCTTAGCGTTGAGCCAAGGCCTGCTCGCGGATCTGGCTCAGGCTCTGCCGTGGGGTCAGAGCCTCCGGGTCGATACGCACCTCGATCAACGCCGCCTTACCGCACTGCGCGGCGCGCTCGAAGGCCGGGGCGAATTCGCCGGTGCTTGCGACTACTTCGCCGTGCAGCCCATAGGCGCGGGCCAGGGCGGCGAAGTCCGGGTTGTGCAGCGTGGTGCCCGAGATCCGGCCCGGATAGTGACGCTCCTGGTGCATGCGGATGGTGCCGTACATGCCGTTGTTGACCACGATGAAAATCACTCGGGCGTCATACTGCATGGCGGTCGCCAGCTCCTGGCCATTCATCAGGAAGCAGCCATCGCCGGCGAAGGCCAGCACCATGCGCTGCGGGGCGGCCAGCTTGGCGGCGATGCCGGCCGGCACGCCGTAACCCATAGAGCCATTGGTCGGGCCCAGTTGCGTGCGGAAGCTGCGGTATTGATAGAAACGCTGCACCCAGACCGCGTAGTTGCCGGCGCCGTTGCTGAGAATGGCGTCGGCCGGCAGACGCTGGCGCAGCCAGGCCATGATCTCGGCCAACTGCACCGGGCCGGGGCAGGGCGGACAGTCCAGGTTGCTCAGGTAATGCGCGTGCAGAGTCTGCGTCCATTCGGCATGGGGCGGATTGGCGGTTGCCGGCAGGGCGGCGGCCTGGGCGGCGAAGGCGGCCATGCCGCTGTTAATCGCCAGCGTCGCCTGGTAGACCCGGCCGAGTTCTTCGATACCGGCATGCACGTGCAGCAGTTGCTGTTTGGGCAGCGGGATATCCAGCAGGCTGTAACCGCCGCTGGTGATCTCGCCCAGGCGGGCGCCAACCACCAGCAACAGATCGGCATCGCGTACCGCCTGCGCCAGGTTGACGCCTGCCGCCAGACCCAGGTCGCCGGCGTAATTCGGGTGCTGGTTGTCGAACAGGTCCTGACAACGGAATGACGCCGCCACCGGCAGCTGCTGGCGCTCGGCGAAACGCCGGATATTCGCCACCGCCTCGACGTTCCAGCCACCGCCACCGAGGATCATCAAGGGTCGCCGGGCCTGTGCCAGCAAGCCGTGCATGGTCTACAGATCGCCGGCCGCCGGGCTCGCCTCGATTCGCCGGCTGGGGCCGGCGTCGGCCACCTCGATGCAATCGGTCAGCATGTCTTCGGGCAAGGCCACCACCACGGGACCCGGGCGGCCATTCATGGCGCGGTGGAAGGCCTGGCTGAGCAGTTCGGGCAGGCGCCGGGCGTCGTCCACCTGCACCACCCACTTGGCCAGCGCGCCGAACATCTGCCGGTAGTCGACTTCCTGGAAGGCCTCGCGCTCCAGCTGGTCGCGGGCGACCTGGCCGATGAACAGGATCATCGGGGTGGAATCTTGGTAGGCGGTATGCACGCCGACCGAGGCGTTGGTCGCGCCGGGGCCTCGGGTGACGAAGCAGATGCCCGGTTTGCCGGTCAGCTTGCCGTAGGCTTCGGCCATATAGGCGGCGCCGCCTTCCTGGCGGCAGACCACCAGGTCGATCGCGTCGCGGCTGTCGTGCAGCGCGTCGAGTACCGCCAGGTAGCTTTCCCCCGGCACACAGAAGGCGCGTTCGACGCCATTGATGCGCAGGGCATCGACCAGAATCTGCCCGCCGCTGCGGGTACGCTTGCGATTATCCACGGTTAACTCCTAGAGCGAGGCAAGGCATGGCGCTCAACAGGTCGTTGAAAAACTACTGCGCTCGGCTATGCGGCGTTGAAATCGGCCTAGCCTTCGCTCGCTACACTTTTCAACGGCCTGTTGAGTGTAGGAGGAGGCGCTACAGTCGGCGACAGCCGGAATTCGGGAGGGTGTCGGCTCCCGGCCAGCAACGGGCGAGCCGCTGATAGCCGGGGCGACGGAGGAGGGCTTAGGCCGCTTCCTGGGTCAGTGCTTGGTGCTCTTCGTAGGCCCGGCCGAAGCGGTTGGCCAGGAAGTCTTCGAGGGAAACCTGCTCCTGGCTGATGAAGCCGGACTGTGGC
>JBFKAF010000576.1:0-2561 GCA_041621735.1 Pseudomonas sp. | reverse complement strand
CGGGGTAGTCTGCCTGCCGGCTGGCCGTGTCGGCCTGTAGCAAGGCGTCTTCGATAGCGTGGTGCAGTGCTGTTTTCATCACGGTTCTCCTGGGTTCTATTTGCGCAGCAGGCGCAGGCCGTTGAACACCACCAGCAGGCTGACGCCCATGTCGGCGAACACCGCCATCCACATGCTGGCCTGGCCGGTCAGGGTAATGCCGAGGAACAGCAGCTTGATCCCCAATGCCAGGGCGATGTTCTGCTTGAGCAGTGTCGCGGTCTGCCGCGACAGGCGAATGAACGCCGGGATCTTGCGCAGGTCGTCATCCATCAGCGCCACATCGGCGGTCTCGATGGCAGTGTCGGTGCCGGCCGCCGCCATGGCGAAACCGATCTGCGACTGGGCCAGGGCCGGCGCATCGTTGATCCCATCACCGACCATGCCGACCACCGCGCCGCGTGCCTGCAGCGTTTCGATGGCTTGTAACTTGTCGCCGGGCAACAGGCTGCCGCGCGCCTCGTCGATGCCGACCTGCGCGGCGATGGCCGCGGCCGTGTGCGGGTTGTCGCCGCTCAACATCAGGGTTTTCACCCCCAGCTCATGCAGCTCGGCGATGGCCTGCCGGCTGGAGTCCTTGAGCGAATCCGCCACGGCGAACAACGCCAGCGCGCGCGATGGAGCGCATAGCACCACCACGCTCTTGCCCTGGCGCTCCAGGCGGTCGAGCCGCGCCTCCAGCTCGGGCGAGCAGAGGCCGAGTTCTTCCACCAGGCGATGGTTGCCCAGGTGATAGTCGACGCCCTCGACCGTTCCGCGCACGCCGCGCCCTGGCAGGGCCGCGACCTGCTCCACGGCTTTCAGGCGCAGGCCGTTGTCTGTGGTATGCCGAGCGATGGCCTGGGATACCGGGTGATCGGAACGGCCCGCCAGGCTGGCGGCGAGCAGCCGATGCGCGTCGGGGTCGGCCTGGTCCAGCGCCAGGTAGTCGGTTTGCAGCGGCTTGCCGTGGGTGAGGGTGCCGGTCTTGTCCAGCGCCAGCACACTCAGCCGATGGCCGAGCTCCAGGTAGGCGCCGCCCTTGATCAGGATGCCCTTGCGCGCCGCCGCGGCCAGACCGCTGACGATGGTCACCGGCGTCGAGATCACCAGCGCGCAGGGGCACGCCACCACCAGCAGGACCAGGGCGCGGTAGACCCAGTCGAACCAGAGGCCGCCGAGCAACAATGGCGGGATCACCGCGATTGCCAGGGCCAGGGCGAACACCAGGGGGGTGTAGACCCTGGCGAAGCGGTCGACGAAGCGCTGGGTCGGCGCCCGCGAGCCCTGCGCCTGTTCCACCGCGTGGATGATGCGCGCCAGGGTGCTGTGGTTCGCCACCGCCGTGGCGCGGTACTCCAGCGAACCGGCCTGGTTGATGGTGCCGGCAAATACCGGATCGCCCATGCCTTTTTCGACCGGCAGGCTTTCCCCGGTGATGGGCGCCTGATCGACGCTGGAGCTGCCGGCCACCACCTCGCCGTCCAGGCCGATGCGCTCACCCGGCCGCACACGCAGCAGGGCGCCGAGCGCGACCTGCCTGACCTCGACCTCCAGCCAGCTGCCATCGGCCTGTTGCACGGTCGCTCGTTCCGGTGTCAGCTGCATCAGGCCGCGAATCGCATGGCGTGCGCGGTCCAGCGACTTCGCCTCGATCAGTTCGGCCAGGGTGAACAGAACCATCACCATCGCCGCTTCCGGCCACTGGCCGATCAGCACCGCGCCGGTCACCGCGATGCTCATCAGTGCGTTGATGTTGAGGGTGCGCTGCTTCAGGGCGATCCAGCCTTTCTTGTAGGTGCTCAGCCCGCACAGCAGGATCGACGCCAGCGCCACGCCCGCCACCAGCCACTCGGGCGCCAGCGCGGCGAAGTGCAGGACTTCCGCCGCCACGGCAGCCAGTCCGGCCAAGGCCAGCGGCCACCAGGCCTGCTTGCGCGGCGCCGCGCCGGCCGTCGTGGCGGGCTGCCCGGCGTCCTCGGTCACGGGGCTGAAGCCCAACTCGCGGATGGCGGCCAGGGCTTGATCGAGGGCCTGGGGCTCATGGCTGAGGATCAGCACGCGTTGCAGCAGGTTGAACTCGATAGCGCCGATGCCCGGCATGCCGCTCAGCTTGTCGCGGATCAGTCGTTCTTCGGTCGGGCAGTCCATCTGCTCGATGCGCACACGGGTTTGCCCGTCGCTCGGTGAAGAGTCTGCCGGCGTGTCCGGTACGCCGGGCGCCGCCGCGGAGGCGCAGCAAGCGGCAATGGGGTGGTTCTCGGCGGTGGTTTGGGCGGCGCTGCGATGGCTCATGGGGCTTGTCCTTGGATTGGATGTTGCCGAGTACACACCCTGAAGTCACTATAGGGTCAAGCATTTGCCGGAGGCACTAGATGAAGATCGGAGAACTGGCCAAACTCACCGACTGCCAGGTCGAGACCATCCGTTACTACGAGCGCGAAGGGCTGCTGGCCGCGCCCGCGCGTAGCGAAGGCAACTACCGGCTGTACGGCGACGAGCATGTCGAGCGGCTGACCTTCATTCGCAACTGTCGCACCCTG
>JBFKAF010000575.1:0-2582 GCA_041621735.1 Pseudomonas sp. | reverse complement strand
GCTCGATGAAGATCACCCAGGAAGTGCGGGTCTATGCTGAAGAGCAACGCATCGCCGCCCTCGACCTGGATGCCGAGGTCGAACAAGGCATGCAGGCCAAGGCCGAAGAGTTCAAGGCGCAGGGCGCGCAGCTCTATCACAGGGTGTGAGGCTGGTCTTTAAACAGGTGTGAAAGGCGATGAGAACGGGCCGCGTGGCCCGTTTTTTTATGCCTGGCATTTGTCTGCTGGTGGCCCAGGTGAGGTCGTGGGCAGGTGCTCGAGCCGTTGCCGGTGCTGGCTGAGCGTCGGTCTTGGTGCGGGTGAGGGCTGGCAGGGACGTTGTCTGGCTCCTCTGTTAGCGCAGCACAAGTCCAGTGAACCATGCCGGCAGCGCGTTCAGAGCGCCTCGTACGAGGCTGTTTACCCCTGTCGGCAAACCAATAATTCATGAGCTGGCTTGTGGTTATAAGCGAGCAAGTAAAGCTATCTTTCAGTTAAATGAAAAATAAGTGTGAAATTTCATTGATATGTCTGTGTGTTGTGGATAGCATCAGTTGGGCGGATTTCAGGGCGATATTTTATTTTTGCCTGTCGTGTTTGGCAGGCCACCTGGTTGGTTGGATGGGCAGGTTGACCCCGCGCCGCGGTGGTTCGACGTACAGCCTGAGAGTTCCAGGGTTCGGCGATTTCAAGAGTCCTCATAGTGGACGGGCCATCAAGAATAAAGAGAGGGTTTATGAGCACTTCAATACCGAGTCAGGCGCAGGTGGTGATTGTTGGCGGTGGCGTGATTGGCTGCAGTTTGGCCTACCACCTGACGAAGCTGGGCATGCGCGATGTCGTGTTGCTCGAACGCAAGACCCTCACCAGCGGCACCACCTGGCACGCGGCTGGCCTGGTCCCCACCTTGCGCGCCAACTACACCATGTCGATGTTGGCCAACTACAGCGCCAGCCTCTACGAGCAACTGGAGGCCGAGACCGGTCAAGCCACCGGCTTCGTGCGTAACGGTTCGCTGACCATCGCCACCAACCAGGAACGCCTAGCCGAGATCAAACGCGGCGCGTCGATGGCCAAGGTGGCGGGTTTTCCCTGTGATCTGATTGGCCCGCAGCAGGCCCTGGAACTCTGGCCGCTGCTGAATATCGACGATGTGATCGGCGCGATCCACTTGCCGATGGATGGCATGACCAGCCCGGTCGACACCACCCAGGCGCTGGCCAAGGGCGCCCGTCTGGGTGGCGCGAAAATCTTCGAGAACACCCGTGTCCTGGATATCAAGACCCGCGATGGCCGGGCTGTCGGGGTAGTCACCGAGCACGGCGATATCGACGCCGAGTACGTGGTCAACTGCGCCGGCATGTGGGCCCGCGAGTTCGGGCGCAAGGCCGGGGTCAACGTGCCGCTGCATGCGGCCGAGCACTACTACGTGGTCACCGAAAGCATCCCCGAGCTGCAGGCCGGGCTGACCACGCTGCGCGACATGGACGGTTTCAACTACTACAAGCCGGATGCCGGCAAGTTGCTGATCGGTACCTTCGAGCCCAACGCCAAGCCCTGGGGCATGGAGGGCATCCCGGAGAGCTTCTGCTTCGACGAGCTACCCACCGATTTCGAGCACCTGGAGCCCTACCTGGAATCGGCCATGCACCGTCTGCCGGTGCTCGAGCGTACCGGTCTGCAGGTGTTCTTCAATGGCCCGGAATCCTTCACCCCGGACGATCGCTACCACATCGGCGAGGCGCCGGAGCTGAAAAACTACTTCGTCGCAGCGGGCTTCAACTCGGTGGGCATCCAGTCCGCCGGCGGGGCCGGCAAGATGCTCGCCGAGTGGATTCACAAAGGCCATGCGCCACGCGACCTGTGGGGCGTGGATATTCGCCGCAATATGCCGTTCCAGGGCACCCAGCAGTACCTGTATGAGCGCACCACCGAGTCGTTGGGCCTGCTCTACGAAACCCATTACCCGTTCAAGCAGTTCAAGACCGCGCGCGGTGTGCGCCGCTCGGTACTGCACGAGCAGCTGAAGGCCCAGGGCGCCTGTTTCGGCGTCGAGAATGGCTGGGAGCGGGCGAACTGGTTCGCCAGCGAGGGGCAGAAGCCCGAATACGAATATTCCTTCGGCCGGCAGAACTGGTTTGCCAACAATGCCCAGGAGCATGCCTGCGTGCGCAACGCGGTCGGCGTGATCGACCAAAGCTCCTTCTCCAAGTATTCGGTGGAGGGCGCCGATGCCGAGACCTTCCTCAACCAGATCTGCGCCAACAATGTGTCGGTGGCAGTCGGGCGGATGGTCTACACCCAGTGGCTGAACGCGCGGGGCGGCATCGAAGCCGATGTCACCGTGACTCGCCTGGCCGCGGACAAGTTCCTGGTGGTCTCGGGTGTGGCTTGCCAGAACCGCGACCTCGATTGGCTCAAGCGCAACAAGCCCGAGGGCGCGCAGGTGGTGATCAGCGACATGACCTCGGCCTATGCGGTGGTCACCGTGATGGGCCCGAGTTCACGCGAGACCTTGAGCAAGCTGACCGAAGCCGACCTGTCGCATGAGGGCTTCCCGTTCGCCAGCTCGCGCGAGATCGATCTGCACTACGCCGTGGT
>JBFKAF010000574.1:0-2588 GCA_041621735.1 Pseudomonas sp. | reverse complement strand
GAAGAAGGCAAGCTGATCCCGCAAGTCTGCGGCAGCCTGAAAGAAGCCCTGGAAGAGCTGGACAAGGGCCGCGCGTTCCTGACCAAGGGCGGCGTGTTCTCCGACGACTTCATCGACGCTTACCTGGAGCTGAAGAGCGAAGAAGAAATCAAGGTCCGTACCTTCGTACACCCACTGGAATACGACCTGTACTACAGCGTCTAAACCAGGCATACGCCGCTCAGGCGGCGTGATACCAGAAGCCTCCCCGGCGAAAGCCGGGGAGGCTTTTTTGTTGGCCAGCCGATTGCCTTAAATAAGTCGCCCCGCCCCGTTCGACCAGCAATTTGTTGCGCCAGGGCACGCCGCCACCTCCGCCCTCTTGCCAGCACCGCCAGCCAGTGCAAGTCTTAGCAGCACATCACTCGGGAGAATGGCCATGCGCCGGATGCTCACCTGCCTGCTGCTGATCCTGGCTCTGCCGGCCAGCGCGCAGATCTACAAATACACCGACGCCAAGGGCAATACGGTGTTCACCAACCAACCCCCGGACGGCCAAAACGCCGAAACCGTTGAACTGCCCGCGACCAACACCATAGAAGCGCAGCCGCCCACCACACCCCCGAGCACGTCCGCCGACGCGGTCGCCTCGAGCAGCTATTCGGTACTCGAACTGACCGGCATCCCCAGCGACGAAGCTCTGCGCGCCAACAACGGCACCTTCAGTGTCGGCGTGCGCCTGCAGCCGCGCCTGGCCGCGAATCATCGCCTGCGCCTGCTGCTGGATGGCCAGCCCTACGGCCAGCCCAGCAATGTGCCGCGCCTGCAATTGAGCAATATAGATCGCGGCGAACACAGCCTGGCGGTTGAAGTACTCAATGGCGAGCAGTCGATTCAGCAGAGCGCCAGCGTCACCTTCACCGTGCAGCGGGTCAATACCAGCAGCCCGGCACTGAGTCCGCCACCACCGCCCCCTACCCCCACACCGGCCAGTTAAAGCATGCGCAGCCTATTGTTGTACTTACTCCTGCTGAGCCTGCCGGCTGCCGCCCAGGTCTATACCTACCTCGACGCGGAGGGCAATCGCGTGTTCACCGACCAACCCAGGCAGGGTAACGCCGAGCGCATCGAACTGGCGCCCAGTAACGGCATGCCCAGCTTGCCAGCGGCCGCTCCGCCAGCACCTACCGCGGCCACTGCACAAGCGCCGACCTATCAGGTGCTGCGCATCTTGATCCCGGAGCCGGACGCCACCATCCGCGACAACGCCGGCAACCTGATCGTCAGCGCCAGCAGCGAGCCGGCCTTGCACGACGGCCACAGCTACCGCCTGTTGCTGGACGGTCAAAGCATCGGCGCCACGGGGCGCAGCCCGGTGTTTGAATTGAACAACATCGACCGCGGCACCCATCAGCTGGCCGTGGAAATCGTCGACGCCCAGGGCCGCACGCTGGAGCGCACGCCGAGCCAGCCACTGCATATGCTGCGCATCTCGCTGGCCCAGAAGCGCATGGTCAGACCCTGCAAAAAAACCGACTACGGCGTGCGCCCGGAATGCCCAATGGAAGACAAGCCGGCAGAGAAGCGCGACATTCCCTTCGTCCCCTTTATCTAAGCCAAACGACACGCGCACCATCATGGTGCAATAAGTCGCACCACTTTCTATACTCTCCCCATTCTGGTTCGCTCGCGCACCCGTGCCTGCGCCGAAACACAGCCTGAGCCACCGATTCCGCCTATTCCCTGCGTCTTTCCGGGGCTTTGGTTTGCTTCTTGCATTTTCCAGCCCATTGCCGGAAGCCTTTGCCTATGACCATTAACGACGCACTGCACCGCCTGCTGCTCGACAACCTGACCACCGCCACCCTGCTACTCAACGCCGAACTGCGCCTCGAGTACATGAACCCGGCCGCGGAAATGCTCCTGGCCATCAGCGGCCAACGTAGCCACGGGCAATTCATCAGCGAGCTGTTCACCGAATCGGCAGAGGCCCTGTCCTCGCTGCGCCAGGCGGTCGAGCAGGCGCATCCGTTCAATAAGCGCGAAGCCGTGCTGACCTCGGTAACCGGCCAGACCCTGACCGTCGACTATGCGGTGACGCCGATCATCAATCGCGGCAAAACCCTGCTGTTGCTGGAAGTCCACCCGCGCGACCGCTTCCTGCGCATCACCAAGGAAGAGGCGCAACTGTCCAAGCAGGAAACCACCAAACTGCTGGTGCGCGGCCTGGCCCATGAAATCAAGAATCCGCTGGGCGGAATTCGCGGTGCCGCGCAACTGCTGGCGCGCGAGTTACCGGAAGAAAGCCTGAAGGACTACACCAACGTCATCATCGAAGAAGCCGACCGCCTGCGGAACCTGGTGGATCGCATGCTCGGCTCGAACAAACTGCCGTCGCTGGCCATGACCAACGTGCACGAGGTGCTGGAGCGCGTCGGCAGCCTGGTCGAAGCGGAAAGCCAGGGCAGCATCACCCTGGTCCGCGACTACGACCCAAGCATCCCGGACGTACTGATCGACCGCGAGCAGATGATCCAGGCGGTGCTGAATATCGTGCGCAACGCCATGCAGGCGATAGGCACGCAGAATGAGCTGCACCTCGGCCGCAT
>JBFKAF010000573.1:0-2588 GCA_041621735.1 Pseudomonas sp. | reverse complement strand
GCGACCTACTGCAAACACTGTATTTGTACGGTTTTTGTCCGAGTCGTTAGCGCGAGGTGTTGCCATGAACCTGCACGACCTTTCCAGTCATGCCCGCGCAGGGCATGTCGACGAATTGAATCTGATCTCCCTCGAGGGCGGTAACTACTACTTGTTGGAGGCTCGCGTGGGCGGCCGTCCCTTCACGCTGGAGGATGGGCGTGGCCACCTTCAGCATCTGCGCTCGCTGGAGCATGCCCGAGAACTGCTGCACTCGTTACCGCAACTACCGCCGCTGCATCTGGTGCAGACGCAGGAACACGACGAAATGTGCGGTATGCCTGAAGATCCGCGCATCAAGCATCCGGCGGGGTCGCATTGAGGTCCATTTGCGCAATGGGCCTGACGGCGCGAGCGGTGAACATCGCCGCAGCAAACGGGGCCGCAGGAGTGGGCGGTGCGGGGTTTGGTACTGCGTCAGTCGCTGTCAGCGAGTAGGGCCGTTCCGCCATCTGTGCTAGTCTGGCCGGCCTTTTTTGCCCCAGCGGAGCAGTATCATGTCCGAACTCAATCTCTCTACTGACGAAACCCGCGTCAGCTACGGCATCGGCCGTCAGCTTGGCGGCCAGTTGCGTGACAATCCACCGCCGGGCGTGAGCCTGGACGCCGTTCTGGCCGGCCTTTCCGATGCATTTTCCGGTCAGGCCAGCCGCGTCAGCGAGGCTGAGCTGTCGGCCAGCTTCAAGGTCATCCGTGACGTCATGCAGGCTGCTGCGCAGGCCAAGGCTGAAGAGGCCGCGAGTGCCGGTGTGGCTTTCCTGGGCGAAAACGCCGCGCGTGAAGGTATCACCGTGCTCGCCTCAGGCCTGCAATACGAAGTGCTGGCCAGCGGTGAGGGTGCCAAGCCATCTGCCGAAGACACCATACGCGCGCATTATCACGGCACGTTGGTCGATGGCACGGTGTTCGACAGCTCCTACGAGCGCGGTCAGCCGGCAGAGTTTCCGGTCGGCGGGGTAATTCCAGGTTGGGTCGAAGCCCTGCAATTGATGAATGCCGGCAGCAAATGGCGCCTGTATGTGCCGAGCGAGCTGGCATATGGCGCCCAAGGTGTCGGTAGCATCCCGCCACACAGCGTGCTGGTGTTCGATGTAGAGCTGCTGGAGATTCTCTAAGCGCTCACTGCGTAGCCGGCTGGTTGGCGCAAAGCGCTAATCGGCCTGGCGCCGCTCTACGGCATCGCGGGCATGGCTCGCGATGCCGTATTCATCTCGGAAAAACCCCATCAAGGGCGCAATGCCCGGGCGTAGCAGAACAGAAACAGGCTGCGCACCAGTTCTTTGAGTACCAAGGGTTCGTTGGAGCTCAGTTCGTGCAGGTCCAGGTCACCCTGGCCGCGCAGTTCATCCAGGGCTTGCTCTTCAAGAACCGCACAGACTTCTCCAGTTTCACGATCGAGAATGCGCAGGTAAGGCTGTGGCCGGTCCAGCCAGGCATCGATCAAGTAGGTCATGACTCATCTCCCTTCAAGTGGTTAGATGAGAATAATTCTTATTAGATTAATAGCAAGCCTTAATCACCGCCTTTCGTCGTGCAATAAAAAGCCCATCATCGAGATGGGCTTTTTGTTGCGCGCGGGCTGTCAGTGGGTACGGGCGACGGCGAAGTGGCTCAGCTCGACCAGCGCATCGCGGTATTCGCTGGCGGGCAAGGCATCCAGGCAGGCGATGGCGCGTTCGGCGAAGTCGCGGGCGAGCTGCGCGGTGTAATCCAGGGCGCCGGCCGCTTCCACTGCGTTACGGATGTTTTCCAGGTTCTCGACGCCGCCTTTCTGGATCGCTTGACGTACCAGTGCAGCCTGCTCGGTCGTGCCTTCGCGCATGGTGTAGATCAGTGGCAGGGTCGGTTTGCCTTCTGCCAGGTCGTCGCCGACGTTCTTGCCCAGGGTCGCTGCGTCGCCGCGGTAATCGAGCAGGTCGTCAACCAGCTGGAAGGCTACACCCAGATGGTCGCCGAAATTACGCAGCGCTTCGGTCTGGTCTGCGGAGGCGCCGGCCAGGGCGGCGGCGCTGTGAGTAGAGGCCTCGAAGAGCATCGCAGTCTTGCCGCGGATGACTTCCATATAGGTCTCTTCGCTGGTGCTGGCGTCGCGGATCTTCGACAGCTGCAGGACTTCGCCTTCGGCGATGACCCGGGTGGCCTTGGAGAGGATTTTCATCACCGGCATGGAGCCGAGTTCGACCATCATCTCGAAGGAGCGCGAATAGAGGAAGTCGCCGACCAGTACGCTGGGTGCGTTGCCCCACTGCGCGTTGGCGGTCGAGCGGCCGCGGCGCATGTCGGACATGTCGACCACATCGTCATGCAGCAAGGTGGCGGTGTGCAGGAACTCAATGGTGGCGGCGAGCAGGCGCAGTTGTTCGTCGTCCCGGCCCAGTGCTTTGCCGCTGAGCAGTACCAGCAACGGGCGCAGGCGTTTGCCGCCAGCAGAGATAATGTAGTCGCCGATTTTTTCCACCAAGGGCACGCGCGACACGAGTTGCTGGCGGATGATGCCGTCGACAGCGGTGAAATCGTCCGCCACCACGCGGTAGAAAGCCTGGGGTTGC
>JBFKAF010000572.1:0-2588 GCA_041621735.1 Pseudomonas sp. | reverse complement strand
CTGGTGGGGTTCAGTCGCGTCTTGCGTCGCGAGAGTCTTCAGGTGGGCCACCACATCCGGAGCCCCGGCCAGGCGCAGGCCTTCGCCCAGGGCGGTGGCCTCGGCTGAGTGTTTGGGCAGCAGGAGAAACTCCGCCGCGCCTGGGGTGCGCAGCAACGACAGGCGCGCGTAGGGCAGACCGTTATCCAGTAGCAGACTCATAAAAGCCGGGTCGCTCCAAGCGGCGCCGGGCATGGCCAGGACGTGATAGCAGCGTTGCAGTTCGGTCAGGCCGTTGACGCTCAACCGGTAGCGGGACAGCTGGGCCGGTAGGGCGACTTCCAGTTCGCGCCGGCGGGCATAGGCCACGGCGCAGGCGAAGGCTTCGCTGTGATGCTCGCCAGCCCAGAATACTCGCTCGCCATGCCAGCAGGCTTGACGCAGGTCGATAGGCTCGCCAGCGAGAAATCGCGGCAAGGCCTGGTTGATGGTCTTGACGAAGTCTTTGTAGCTGATGATCCGCACTTGGCGACAGGATTCGCTGGCCGCGTAATCTTCGAAGCTGGAGAAGTGGGCTGGCTCGGGTTCGTTGCTGGACAAGCCCTCGACCCGGCGCAGGTCGAACGATGCCAGCTGTTGCTCGTGCACCTCGACGATCCGCATCAGCACGGCACGGGCTCGGGCCTTGTCTTCCTGAACCGGGCCGGAGAGTGCGTCACGCGGGAGCTCGACCAGACGATGCAGCTGTGGGCCATCCAGCCAGCAGATGCTGTCGCGGCGCGCCGGCAGCGGGGCGAATGGCAGGCGCAGGGTGCTGGCACGTTCCAGTATCTGGCGTGGCACACGACCGATCAGGCCCAGGCGTTGGGCCAGGCCGGTCAGGCGTGAACTGAGGGTAGCGGGTTGCTCGGACAGACTCATGGCCGGATAGTAACTCCAGGATCACCTACGCCAGTGTGGCAGGGGGCTGCGCGCCTTGCACAGCCTATCTCGGATAATACGACGGGTTTATTGCAGAGCCTGTGCGCCGCTTGTGGCAAGATTGCCGCACTCATTTGTGAAGGTGCCTCCATGCCCAGTCTGGTACTGGATATTGCGTTGTCTGCCGAGCGTTTACGGGCAATCTATCAAGGCCGCGCCAACCGCATTCTGCTGCAGAGCCGCGATGGTCGTCGGGTCAGTCTGCCGGCTCATCATGTTCGGCCGTTTTTAACCCATGAGGGCGTCTACGGCGCCTTCGAGTTGGAGTTTAGCGCGGCTGGCGAATTAGTGAACCTGCGGCGTTTGAACTGAAGTGCCAGGGCGCCTCGCTTGCAGGGCGCCTGGACGGCTATAATCGCTGCCTTCCCGACTTCACCCTTATCGAGCTAAGCCTGCCCATGTATACCCTGGCCCGCGAGCTGCTGTTCAAACTCTCCCCGGAGACCTCCCACGAATTGTCGATCGACCTGATCGGCGCCGGCGGTCGGCTGGGCCTCAATGCCTGGCTGAACAAGGCGCCGGCCAGCCTGCCGGTCAACGTCATGGGCTTGGAGTTTGCCAATCCGGTCGGCTTGGCGGCCGGCCTGGACAAGAATGGCGATGCCATCGATGGCTTCGCCCAGTTGGGATTTGGTTTCGTCGAAATCGGCACGGTGACGCCCCGTCCGCAGCCGGGTAACCCCAAGCCACGACTGTTTCGCCTGCCGGAGGCCGAGGCGATCATCAATCGCATGGGGTTCAACAATCACGGGGTCGAGCATCTGCTGGCGCGGGTGCAGGCGGCGAAGTTCAAGGGCGTACTGGGTATCAATATCGGCAAGAACTTCGATACCCCGGTCGAGCGCGCGGTGGACGACTACCTGTTGTGCCTGGACAAGGTCTACGCCCACGCCAGTTACGTGACAGTCAACGTCAGCTCGCCGAATACCCCGGGGTTGCGCAGCCTGCAGTTTGGTGACTCGCTCAAGCAGTTACTCGAAGCCTTGCGCCAGCGCCAGGAATCCTTGACTGAACAACATGGCAAGCGGGTGCCGTTGGCGATCAAGATAGCCCCGGACATGAGCGACGAAGAAACCCAGCAGGTAGCCGCCGCGCTGGTGGAGGCCGGGATGGATGCGGTGATTGCGACCAATACCACGCTGGGCCGCGAAGGGGTCAAGGGGCTGGAGTTTGGCGATGAGGCGGGGGGGCTGTCCGGTGCTCCGGTGCGCGACCAGAGCACGCATATAGTCCAAGTGCTGGCCAGCGAGTTGGCTGGGCGCATGCCGATCATTGCCGTGGGCGGCATCACCGAAGGCAAGCACGCGGCCGAGAAGATCGCCGCTGGCGCCAGTCTGGTGCAGATTTATTCGGGGTTTATCTATAAGGGGCCGGCGCTGATCCGCGAGGCGGTCGATGCGATTGCCGGGTTGCCGCGCAAGGCATAAGGGCAATAAAAAGGGCTCCCCGAGGGAGCCCTTGGGCTTGCGCCCGCGGCCAGGATGGGGCCGCATGGTGAAGTCAGTAGGTTCCTTGTTCAGCCGACAGCGTGAAGTTCGTTGAGTCGATGGATACCGGCGGTGCCGGTCATGCCGTCCCAGTTATCACCGCGACCTTCGCGCCAGCCGTTTAACCAGGCTTGGCGAACG
>JBFKAF010000571.1:0-2595 GCA_041621735.1 Pseudomonas sp. | reverse complement strand
GGCCGCCAGGGCGGAAACCCGCTGGGCTTTTTCATAGACCGAGCCGAGCTGAGATTGGAAGACCACGTTGGCCAGGCGCTGGTTGAACAGCTCCAGCTTGTGCTTCTTGTCCTGCTTGAAGAAGAACTCGGCATCGGTCAGTCGTGGTCGCACGACTTTCTCGTTGCCGGAGATGATCTGCACCGGGTCCTTGCTCTCGACGTTGGCCACGGTGATGAAGCGCGGCAGCAACTTGCCGTTGCTATCGAGCAGACAGAAGTACTTCTGGTTGTCCTGCATGGTGGTGATCAGCGCTTCCTGCGGCACTTCGAGGAAGCGTTCCTCGAAGGAGCAGACCAGCGGCACCGGCCACTCGACCAGGGCACTGACCTCCTCGAGCAGTGCCGGCGGCACTATGGCCGTGCCCTGCTGTTCGGCGGCCAACTGCTCGACGCGCTGGGCGATCAGCTCGCGGCGTTCGCCGGCGTCGGCAATCACATAGGCCGCGCGCAGTTCTTGCGCGTAGTTGGCCGGCGCGGAGATGCGCACCTCGGCGTTATGGTGGAAGCGGTGGCCACGGGAGACCCGGCCAGCCTGCTGGGCGAGGATTTCGCAGTCGATCACCTGGTCGCCGAACAGCATCACCAGCCACTGGGTCGGACGGACGAATTCGGTCTTGCGCGCGCCCCAGCGCATGCGCTTGGGAATCGGCAGTTCATTCAGCGAGGTCTCGACGATAGCGGGCAGCAGGCTGGCGGCGGCCTGGCCGGGAATGATCTGGCTGAACTTCAGCTTGGGCCCGCTGCGATCGATTTCGCTCAGCTCGACGCCGCACTTCTTGGCGAAGCCCAGAGCGGCCTGGGTCGGCTTGCCATTGGCGTCGAACGCCGCCTGCACGGGCGGGCCGTCGAGGTTCAGGGCGCGATCCGCCTGTTGTGTTTCAAGCTGCTCGACCAGTACCGCCAGGCGCCGTGGCGCGGCATAGTAGCGGGCGTTGGCGTAGTTCAGACCGGCCGCTTTCAGGCCCTTTTCGATGCCGGTGAGGAAGGCGGCGCCGAGGGTTTTCAGGGCCTTCGGCGGCAGCTCTTCGGTGCCCAGTTCAACCAGAAAATCCAGTGCACTCATTCTGCTGCCTCCAGCTTATTGCCCAGGGCTTTGCCTTGAAGCAGATCCGTTTCTGTCAGTTTGGCCAGTACTTCGTCACGCAGTTCGGGGGTGGCCATCGGGAAGCCGAGTTTGCGCCGCGCCTGCAGATAGCTCTGCGCCACGGCGCGCGCCAGGGTGCGCACGCGGAGGATATAACGCTGACGTTCGGTCACCGAAATGGCGCGGCGGGCATCCAGCAGGTTGAAAGTGTGCGAGGCCTTGAGCACCATTTCGTAGGTCGGTAGCGGCAGTTCCAGTTCGATCAGACGATTGGCTTCGGACTCGTAGAAATCGAACAATTCGAACAGTTTGTCGACGTTGGCGTGTTCGAAGTTGTAGGTCGATTGCTCCACTTCGTTCTGGTGGAACACGTCGCCGTAGGTGACCTTGCCGAAGGGACCGTCGGTCCAGATCAGGTCGTAGACCGAGTCGACGCCCTGGATGTACATGGCCAGGCGCTCCAGGCCATAGGTGATCTCGCCGGTCACCGGGTAGCACTCGATCCCGCCGACCTGCTGGAAGTAGGTGAACTGCGAGACTTCCATGCCGTTCAGCCAGATTTCCCAACCCAGACCCCAGGCGCCGAGGGTCGGCGACTCCCAGTTGTCTTCGACGAAACGGATATCGTGGACCAGCGGGTCGAGGCCGATGTGCTTCAGCGAGCCGAGGTAGAGTTCCTGGAAGTTTTCCGGGTTCGGCTTCAATACCACCTGGAACTGGTAGTAGTGCTGCAGGCGATTGGGGTTTTCCCCGTAGCGGCCATCGCCTGGGCGGCGGCTGGGCTGCACGTAGGCGGCGTTCCAGGTTTCCGGGCCAACGGCGCGCAGGAAGGTGGCGGTGTGAAAGGTGCCGGCGCCCACTTCCATATCGTAGGGCTGCAACACTACACAGCCCTGTTCGGCCCAGTATTGTTGCAGGGCAAGGATCAGATCTTGGAAGGTGCGCACGGCAGGCGTAGTCTGGCTCACGGAAAATTCACCTGTTGAGGCTGCGACAGAAAGGGCGGGAGTATACCCCAATCCGTACGGCCTCCACCGCCCTGGAAGGCCCTATGCCACGCTGCTTTTGGTGCAACGACGACCCGCTTTACATGGCTTACCACGACGAGGAATGGGGGGTTCCCCTGCGCGCGCCACAGGCGCTGTTCGAGCTGCTGCTGCTCGAAGGCTTCCAGGCTGGCTTGTCGTGGATCACCGTCTTGAAGAAGCGCGCGCGCTACCGCGAGGTACTGTTCGGCTTCGACCCGCAGCGTCTGGCGCAGATGAGTGACGCGGAAATCGATGAGCGCATGCAGGACCCCGGGATCATCCGCAACCGCCTCAAGCTCAAGGCTGCGCGGCAGAACGCGCAAGCCTGGCTCAAGCTGGACGATCCGGTGACGCTGTTGTGGTCGTTCGTCGGCGGCACTCCGAAGATCAATCACTTCGCCGGCCGCGAACAGGTGCCGGCGGTGACGGTCGAAGCCGAGGC
>JBFKAF010000570.1:0-2595 GCA_041621735.1 Pseudomonas sp. | reverse complement strand
TATCAGGTCGATGCGGCAGGGTTGGACAAGTCCTACTTCAGCTTCATGTTCAATCCGCGGGCTATTCAGGACATGCCCAAGCCGGTGCCGAAGTACGAGATTTTCGTCTACTCGCCGCGAGTCGAGGGTGTCCACCTGCGTGGCGGCAAGGTCGCCCGGGGTGGTCTGCGCTGGTCGGACCGCGAAGAAGACTTCCGCACCGAAGTGCTCGGCCTGGTCAAGGCTCAGCAGGTGAAGAACGCGGTAATCGTGCCGGTCGGCGCCAAGGGTGGCTTCGTGCCGCGGCGCCTGCCGTTGGGTGGTTCGCGTGATGAGATCCAGGCCGAGGGGATTGCCTGCTACCGGATTTTCATCAGCGGTCTGCTGGACATCACCGACAACCTCAAGGAAGGCGAGGTGGTACCGCCAGCCAACGTGGTGCGGCATGACGAGGACGATCCCTATCTGGTGGTCGCTGCCGACAAAGGCACCGCGACCTTCTCCGATATCGCCAACGGCATTGCCGGCGAGTACGGCTTCTGGCTAGGCGATGCCTTCGCCTCGGGCGGCTCGGCTGGCTATGACCATAAAGGCATGGGCATCACCGCCAAAGGGGGCTGGGTGTCGGTACAGCGTCACTTCCGTGAACGCGGTATCGACGTGCAAAAGGACCACACCACGGTGATCGGTATTGGCGATATGGCCGGTGACGTGTTCGGTAACGGCCTGCTGCTCTCCGACAAGTTGCAACTGGTCGCGGCCTTCAACCATATGCACATCTTCATCGACCCTAATCCGGATGCGGCGAAGAGCTTCGTCGAGCGTCAACGGCTGTTCGACTTGCCGCGTTCGTCCTGGGCGGATTACGACGCCTCGCTGATTTCTGCCGGTGGCGGTATTTTCCTGCGCAGCGCCAAGAGCATCGCCATCACCCCGCAGATGCAGGAACGCTTCGATATCAGCGCCGACAAGCTGGCGCCGACCGAGCTGCTCAATGCCCTGCTCAAGGCGCCGGTCGACCTGCTGTGGAACGGCGGCATCGGCACCTACGTCAAGTCGAGCAAGGAGAGTCATGCCGATGTGGGCGACAAGGCCAACGACGCGCTGCGTGTGGACGGTCGCGAGTTGCGCGCAAAAGTAGTCGGCGAGGGCGGTAACCTCGGCGTGACCCAGCTCGGTCGCGTCGAATTCGGCCTCAATGGCGGGGCCAGCAACACCGACTTCATCGACAATGCCGCCGGGGTGGACTGCTCCGACCATGAGGTCAACATCAAGATCCTGCTCAACGAAATCGTCACCGCCGGGGACATGACCGGTAAACAGCGCAACACGCTGCTGGCCGAAATGACCGACGCGGTAGGCAGTCTGGTGTTGGGCAACAACTACAAGCAGACGCAGGCACTGTCGATTGCCGAGCGTCGTGCGCGTGAACGTCTGGCCGAGTACAAGCGCCTGATGGGCGCGCTGGAGGCTGCGGGTAAGCTGGATCGCGGCATGGAGTTCCTGCCCTCGGACGAGGAGCTCAACGAGCGTGCCGCCAGTGGCCAGGGCTTGACCCGTCCCGAGTTGTCGGTGCTGATTTCCTACAGCAAGATCGATCTGAAAGAGTCGCTGTTGAAATCCCAAGTGCCGGACGACGACTACCTGGCGCGTGAGATGGAAACCGCATTTCCGCCCCTGCTGGCGGATAAGTTCGGTGAGGCCATGCGCCGTCATCGTCTGAAGCGTGAGATCGTCAGCACGCAGATCGCCAACGATCTGGTCAACCACATGGGCATTACCTTCGTGCAGCGCTTGAAGGAGTCCACCGGCATGAGCGCGGCGAATGTCGCGGGTGCCTATGTGATCGTGCGGGACGTGTTCCGCTTGCCGCATTGGTGGCAGCAGATCGAGGCGTTGGATTACCAAGTGCCGGCCGAACTGCAATTGGCCCTGATGGACGAGCTGATGCGCCTGGGGCGTCGCGCCACGCGTTGGTTCCTGCGGAGCCGGCGTAACGAGTTGGATGCCGCGCGCGATGTAGCGCATTTCGCACCCCGCATCGAAGCCTTGGCCATGCGTCTGGATGAGCTGCTCGAGGGCCCTGCTCGCGAGCAGTGGCTGGCGCGCTTCCAGGGTTATGTCGAAGCCGGTGTGCCTGAGGCGCTGGCACGCGTGGTGGCGGGTACCAGTCATTTGTATACCTTGCTGCCGATTATCGAGGCTTCGGATGTCACCGGTCAGGACCCCGTCCAGGTGGCGACGGTTTACTTCGCCGTAGGCGGGGCGCTGGAACTGTCCTGGTACGTGCAGCAGATCACCGGCCTGGCGGTGGAAAGCAACTGGCAAGCCCTGGCGCGGGAAGCTTTCCGTGATGATCTGGATTGGCAGCAGCGGGCGATCACCGTTTCGGTTCTGCAAATGGCCGACGGCCCCGAGCAGATCGATGAGCGCGTAGGCGTATGGCTGGAGCAGCATCGTCCGTTGGTCGAGCGTTGGAAAATCATGCTCGCTGAACTGCGCGCGTCGACCGGCAACGACTACGCCATGTACGCGGTCGCCAACCGTGAGCTGATGGACCTGGCGCAAAGCGCCCAGCATGGCGTCTGCATTCCCTGAGCATGTCTGAGCTAAGTC
>JBFKAF010000569.1:0-2603 GCA_041621735.1 Pseudomonas sp. | reverse complement strand
GCCCATCGTTTGTACCTGCACCAAGGCCGGGTGCAGGCCCTGGAAGACTGATGGACAAGCTGCGCATCAGCCTGCTGGCGCTGCTCAGCCATTGGCGCCGCCATCCGCTGCAGTTCTTCAGCATTCTGGTCGGCCTGTGGCTGGCCACCACCCTGTGGACCGGCGTGCAGGCGCTCAACAGCCAGGCGCGCAGCGATTACGCGCGGGCCAGCGCGGTGCTCGCCGGCCCGGCGCAGGCCCAGCTGCTCCCGCTGCGCGGCGAAGGTATCGCCCAGTCGGCTTACATCAGCCTGCGCCGCGCCGGTTGGCCGGTGTCGCCGCTACTCGAAGGACGCCTGCGCTTCGCCGGCGAGCCGCCCATCAGCGTGCAGTTGCTGGGCATCGAGCCCTTGACCCTGCCTGCCGGATTGCAGGTGGCCGGACAGCCCAGCGAGCGACTCGACCTGGCGAGCTTTCTCGGCGAGCCGGGGCAAGCCTGGATTGCCCCGGATACGCTGCAACGCCTGGGTCTAAAGGTCGGCGACACTGCGCTCACGCTGGACGGCCAGCGCCTGCCGCCCTTGCGGCTGCAGGCACAGCTGGCACCCGGAGTGATAGTGCTCGACATCGGCCGTGCGCAAGCGCTGCTACACGCGCCCGGCCAGCTGTCGCGCCTGTTGCTGCCTGGCAACTTCAGCGCGCCGGCGTTGCCACCCATGCTGCTCAACAGCCTGCGGCTCCAGCCGGCGGCGGACCGCGACGACCTGCAGCGCCTGACCGACAGCTTTCACCTCAACCTCACCGCCCTGGGCCTGCTGGCCTTCATCGTCGGTCTGTTCATCGTGCATGCCGCCATCGGCCTAGCCCTGGAGCAGCGACGCGCATTGTTGCGCACCCTGCGTGCCTGCGGCGTCAGCCTGGCGACGCTACTTGGCGCACTCGGACTGGAACTCGGCTTGCTGGCCCTGCTCGGTGGCTTGGCCGGGGTCGCCAGCGGCTATCTGCTGGCCAGCCTGCTGCTGCCGGATGTCGCCGCCAGCCTGCGCGGGCTGTACGGCGCGGAAGTAGCCGGACAGCTCAGCCTGTCCCCGCTCTGGTGGCTGAGCGGCCTGGCCATCAGCCTGCTCGGCGCCTTGCTGGCCGGCGCCAGCAGCCTGCTGCGCGCGGCCCGTCTGCCCTTGCTGGCCCTGGCGCAGCCGCAAGCCTGGCGCTTGGCCCAGGGAGTCTGGCTCAAACGCCAAGCTGTGGTCGCCTGCGTGTTGCTACTGGTGGCGCTGGCCGCCTGGAGCTATGGCGACAGCCTGCTGGCCGGCTTCGCTTTACTCGCCAGCCTGCTGCTGGCCGCCGCATTGCTGCTGCCCGCCCTGCTCGACGGCAGCTTGGCACTGCTCGCGCGCCTGTGCCGGGGGCCGCTGGGCGAATGGTTCGTCGCCGACAGTCGCCAGCAATTGCCGGCCCTGTCGCTGGCCTTGATGGCCCTGCTGCTGGCCCTGGCCGCCAGCGTCGGGGTCGGCAGCATGACCGAAGGTTTTCGCCAGACTTTCAGCGGCTGGCTCGAGCAACGCCTGGCCGCCGAACTGTATCTGGCCCCCCGCGACAACGCACAGGCCACGGCCATGATCGACTGGCTCGAGGCTCAGCCAGGGGTCGAGGCAATCCTCCCGCAACGCCGCGTCGAACTACGGCTGCAAGGGCGGCCAGCGCAACTGCAAGGCATCGTCGACCACCCCACCTACCGCCAGCACTGGCCCTTGCTGGAAGCCCAAGCGGACGCCTGGGACAGGCTGGCGACGGGCCAGGGGGTGATGCTCAGCGAACAGCTGGCCCGCCATCTGCGGATAACCCTGGGCGCCACCCTGCAGCTGCCGAGCGTGACCGGCGTAGAGGCTCTTCCCGTGGTGGCGCTGTACGCCGACTACGGCAATCCCAAGGGTCATTTGCTGGTCAACGTCGACTGGCTGCACCAGCACTGGCCGCAGGCTCCTGTCAGTAACATCAGCTTGCGCGTAGTCCCTGAGCGGGTTGCAAGCCTGAAAGGCGCCCTGGAGCAACGCTTCGTGCTGGAGGGTGCACGACTGATCGACCAGCAAGGCCTGAAGAGCTGGTCGACGCAGATATTCGAGCGCACTTTCGCCGCCACCGCCGCGCTCAACAGTCTGACCCTCGGTGTGGCTGGCGTAGCCCTGTTGATCAGCCTGCTGACCCTCGGCCAGAGTCGCCTGAGTCAGCTGGCCCCGCTCTGGGCCCTGGGGCTGAGTCGTCCTCGCCTGGCCTGGCTGAGCCTGGCGCAAACCCTGATGCTGTCCGGCCTGACGGTGCTGCTGGCCATGCCGTTGGGCCTGCTGCTGGCCTGGTGCCTGGTGGCGGTGGTCAATGTGCAGGCCTTCGGCTGGCGCCTGCCGCTGCATGTGTTTCCCGTGCAACTGCTGCAACTGGCCCTGCTCGGCCTGCTCACCAGCCTGCTCGCCGCTGCGGGGCCACTCTGGCAACTGGTGCGCCAGTCACCTGCCGATCTGCTGAGGCAATTTGCCGATGAACGCTAAGACCGCCTGGCTACTGAGCCTGCTGCTGCTCGGCGCCTGCGAGGAGACCATGCCGCCGCCCCAGGGCTTTGCCGGCCTGGG
>JBFKAF010000568.1:0-2604 GCA_041621735.1 Pseudomonas sp. | reverse complement strand
TTGGCCGCGGCCCACCAGCCGATATCGCCGCCGGCGTTGGCCCAGACGATGTTGAGGCCGGGCGCTTCGATTTTCTCCACGGCGGCGCGGGCCTTGGCCAGGCTGTCGGCGCGGTTGAGCTGGTAGAAGCCGTCGAGGATCGGGTTGTCGGTCTCGAGGAAGGCCCACCACAAGGCTATCGGCGTGTCGCCAGCGCTCTGCCCCAGGGCGTCGTTGATCAGCGGGCCGTGGGGCGAGCGGCGCAGGGTCAGGGTGAGCGGTTCGGCGTCCTTGACCCGAATCAGCTCTTCGCGGCTCTGCAACTCGATCCACGCGCCGCGGTACCAGACCTGGTTGGGGTTGTCCGGGTTGAGCCGTTCGGCGACCAGGTCGACATCGTCGTTCTGGAACATGGTCAGGCTCCAGGCGAAGTCGTGGTTATGCCCGAGCGAGGCGAGCGGGTTGAGCGCCTGGTGATGGCCGTACAGCTCAAAGCCCGGAGCGCTCAAGTGCGCCTCGTACCACACCGCCGGCACGGCAAAACGGATATGCGGGTCGCCGGCCAGCAGCGGCTTGCCGCTGGCGGTGCGGCTGCCGGACACCGCCCAGGCGTTACTGCCCTCGAACTGCGGCAGGCCGGCGTCGGCCAGCGCGGCGTGGCTGAGCTGGGCGAGGGCGCCGAGGTCCTGCCAGTCGCCGGCGGTCAGTGGCTGGCCGATCACCCCCTGCGGGTGCCAGTCGAGGTCGAAGACCCGCAGGTAATCGGCGCCCAGCCGGTCGCGCACGTAGCTCAGCACCGGTTCGGTGCGAAAGGCGGCGGCGAAGCTGTAGGCCATATAGCCGCCCACGCTGAGGGTGTCGGCGATGCTGAAGGGGCGCGGCGCTATGCCCAGCAGGTCGAACTCCAGCGGCAGCGGACGGCTGGCCTGATATTGATTGATTCCATCCAGGTAGGCCTGCAGGGCCTGGGTCGCCGGGCTTTCCGGGTCGATCTTGCCGGCGTAGGCGTCGGCATGCGCGCGGATGCCCAGGGTGCGGAACAGGCGGTCGGTATCGACCAGCGGACTGCCCAGCACCTCGGCCAGTTCGCCACGGGCCAGGCGACGCAGCATTTCCATCTGAAACAGGCGGTCCTGGGCATGCACGAAGCCCAGGGCGCGGTACAGGTCGGCCTCGCTCTGCGCCTGGATATGCGGCACGCCGCGTTCGTCGTAACGCACCTCGACCGGGGCTTGCAGCCGAGCGAGCGGCAGTTCGCCCTCGCGCCGGGGTTGCTTGCTGTCGAGGTACCAGGCTGCACTGGCCGCCGCAGCGGCGACAAGCAGGGCGAGGGCGGTCAGGCTGCGTTTCATCGAGTCTTCCTTGTTATCGGCGCCTAGTGTGATCGGCGAGCATGCAGTTCAGGCGGCGCCTAGCAGGCCGTTGAAAAATGTAGCGAGCGAAGGCTAGGCAAGGCGAAATCAGCCGAAAAAGCGCAGTGTACGAGGTTGTAAATGAGCATTTTGAGGCTGATTTCAACGCCGCATAGCCGAGCACAGTAGTTTTTCAACAGCCTGCTAGACATTGTGTGGGGTCGAACGCTACAACGCAGTGACCCACCGCGCCTTGGGGGCAACGCAGCTGAACGACCAGCTCTCATTCACCCGGTGCTTCGGCCCATTCACAGAAACAGCCCAGCGCCAGGTTATTACTGGCGTTGACCGGGCGCCCGACGGCCAGGGCGTCGAGTATGGGCTCGATAAAGCTGTTGCTCGAATTGCAGGTCAGACCGGCGCTGTAGGGGCCGAAGTAGGCCAGCTCGCCATTCTTATCCCAGATGGCCACGGCGGGGCTGGCCGGCAGCTGTGCGGCGCCGGGCAGGTCGGTGAGCGGCTGCAGGTCACCCAGCGGTATCGGCAACTGGCCGCGACTCCCCGGTTTTTGCACGGCATAGAAGGCCACGCCTTGCGGGGCGAAGTGTTCGATCAGCTCGGCCAGGTGCTGTTGATTCGTCACGTTGCATGGGCACGCCGGGTCCCAGAAATGCGCCAGGCGAATCGGCCCTGGGCCGGCCAGTTCGGCCGGCAGGCGCAGCCCGGCGCCGGAGAATACTGCCGCGCGTTCACTGAAGGGGCGGACATAACGCGCCTCGAACCAGCCATAGGCCGCCAGCAGAGCGGCGGCCAGAAACATGAGGCCGAGGCCGATGAGCAGGGTCTTGCGGGAGGCTCGAGGCATGGCGGATCAGTCGATGAAAGGTCGCCTAGCTTGCCACGCCGCGCCTGGCAGCTGAATATCGGCAGCCGACCGCGTGGCCTCGACGGCCACGGGGAATCTTCGCCCGATCGATGGAAAGCCTTATGCCTGCGCGTTTTCAGCCCGCCAGCCTGTTCGCCAGCCTGCGACCCTTAGCCGCAGCGACCAGCCTGTCGCCACAGGAGCAGGCGTACCGCGATTTCTATGGCTTCCAGCCGATGGGCGCGCGGCACAGCCGGCTGGGCTGTTTTGCCGTGGCCGGTTATCGCATCGCCGTGCAGGTCTGGTGGCCGCAGGCGCCACGGGCGACCCTGGTGTTGCTGCACGGCTATTACGATCACAGCGGTCTGTACCGCCATGTGGTCGAGTGGGCGCTGGGTCTGGGATTTG
>JBFKAF010000567.1:0-2609 GCA_041621735.1 Pseudomonas sp. | reverse complement strand
GGGGTTTCCTGCAGGATCGCCTCGTCGAGCTTCAGCTCCAGGGTTTCCAGATCGGCCAGCTGCGGCTTCGGCCCCAGCACGCCGATGATCCGCCCCAGCGGATTGTCAGTACGCGGCGCACTCAGGTCATGCATCTGGCTATTCACGCCGCGGCCCACGCGGGTCAGCAAGACCATGCGCCAGATCGCCAGGAGCAGACCGAATGCGCCGAGGGCGAGAATCACCCAGCCGACCAGCCCGCCCTGCTGCACGCGATCCCACAGTTTTGGCTGACGCTGCAACTGCGCCAGCAAGGTGCCGCGGCTCGGGTCAACCGGCAGGCTGGCGACCGGCGCACTGCTGTCCTGATAATCCGCAACCCGGCCCAACCCGGAAGGCTGGCGCGGCGGTGCCAGCAGCTCGCCGGCATCGGCGTCGTAGCGCAGGAAGGCGTCCGCGCCATAGGCGGAGAATGTGCCGACTCGCAGCACATCCTGCGAGTCGCGCGTGCCGTCGGCGGCCACTACCGGCAATTGCAGCTGCTCGACCCGGCCGCTGGCGGTCAGGTCTTCGAGCAGTAGCATCCAGTAGCCATCGAGGTCGGCGGCGGACGGCAGCGTGCGGCTTTCGGCCAGCGCCTTGAGCCGCGCCAGGCGCTCGGGATACTGGGCGTTGAGCAGGCTGTCCTGCCACTGCCCGGCGACATCGCCGGCACTCTGGCGTACCACGCCAAACAGCTCGCCGAGGTGGCCGACGCGCTGGGTCAGCAGTTGTTCCTGTTCGGCCAGCAGGTTTTCCTGGCGGTCGAACTCGGCTTTCAGCTGATCGGCCTCGGCCTTTTGCGTGGCCAGGGTACTGCGCGCGCGGGCCAGCAATTGGGCCCGCTCGCCGCGCTCGGCAATAAAGGCCTGCTCGCGGCTGTGCATGGCGCTGACTTCGGCCGCGCGCTCGCTGCGAATGCGCTGCAGCAGTTGCTCCGGGCTCAGGGGTTCGGCAGCGCCAGCCAGGGTTGGCAGCAGGGCCAGGGTAAAGGCGAGAACACGACGATTCATGGCTTGGCCTCCAGCGCCAGGGTCTTCACGGGCAGGTCAAGCAAGGCCGGGGCCTGCTCCTGGCGGGCAATCGCAATGGCCTGGCGCAACGGCCGCCGGGCACTGCCGTCGAGGGTTTGCCAGCTGCGCGTCTGCGGGTCCCACCAGCCGCTTTCATGGCCATCGAGGGTCTGGAAATACAGCATCACCCGGCCCAGGCGCAGAAACTCGACGCTGCGCGAGCTGCCTTCACTCGGCAACTCACCACGCCAGGCTTCCAGGGTACGGCCGTAATCGCTCTCCACCTGATAGGCCTCGAGGATGCGCCGGTATTTCTCCGCCAGGCTGACATCCGCCCGCGGCAGCAAGTCTTGCAACTGGGCCAGGCGATCGCCGCGCTCATCGGGCAGAAATGGCAGGTCGGCGGCGATGAACTCGCCGAGCACTTCGACCATGCGGCGCATCTGCGGAGTGACCGCCTCCTGGGTGCGCTCGATGCCGTCCAGTTGCACCTGGTAAGCGGCCAGCTCCTTGCGTTGAGCCGCGACCAGCTCGCGCAGCTGAGCGTTATAACCTTGCAACGCTTCGGCCTGCTGCAAGGCGTTGCGGTACTCGCCGAGCATCTCGCGGCTGCTGTCATCGAGTTGCTCGATACGCGCCTGCGAGGCCTTGGCTTCGGCGGCCAGCCGCTGGCTTTGATCCAGCGCGGCGTCCAATGGCGTGGCCAGTAGCGGCGCACTGATCAGCATCAAGGCAGCGACCAGCGCACGGAGAGGGTAAGGGTTCATGCAGGGAGAGTCCTCGACCGACGTGCTTACTTAAAAAAGAGAAGCATTATCATCTATAGCCGCAATCGAAGGCAACGGGCAAAAAGCCACAGGCAATAAGGGGTTTTATTGAGCCATGTCAAAAGCGGATTCGCTTAGCTCCCTAACATTGTCATCAACCGACATTACCGATGACTCGACTGGAGCCACTATGCGCACACCCCTACTTTCCGCTTCCCTGCTGGCCATGGCACTGGCCGCACCATTCGCCCAGGCCTACCAGGCCGGCGACCTCATCGTGCGTGCCGGCGCCATCACCGTAGACCCCCAGGAACAAAGCAGCGAACTCTGGGTCGGCGCGCTAAACAGCAACGTGGCCGGCACTAAAGCCTCGCTGAACAGCGATACCCAATTGGGCTTGAACTTTGCCTACATGCTGAGCAGCCATGTCGGCATCGAATTACTGGCCGCCACTCCATTCAGCCACGACGTGGGCGTGAAAGGCATGCCGGGCGCGTTTGCCGGCCTCAACGGCAAGCTCGGCGAGCTCAAGCAGTTGCCGCCCACCCTGAGCATCCTGTACTACCCAATGGACAGCGGCTCGGCCTTCCAACCCTATGCGGGCGCGGGCATCAACTACACCTGGTTCTTCGACGACAAGCTGAGCGGCGAGGCGGAAAACAAGGGTTTCAGCGGTCTCGACATGGACGATTCCTGGGGCCTCGCCGCCCAAGTGGGCATGGACTACCTGCTCAGCGACAAGCTGATGCTCAACGGCCAGGTGCGCTATATCGACATCGACACCACCGGCACTACGTCCTTCGGCGGGCAG
>JBFKAF010000566.1:0-2617 GCA_041621735.1 Pseudomonas sp. | reverse complement strand
CGAAGGGGCGCTGCGCTATGCCCTGGCCAGCCGACTGCTGGGCCGTAGCGCGGCGGATCTGGCCGCCTGCCAGGACGACGCCCGCGCCTGGGACGAGGAGCGCGAAGCCGCCGAACGCTACCACCAGCTCTGGCAGCAGCAGGGTTTTATGCGCGCCTTCCGCGCCTGGCTGGACGAGCAGCGGGTGGCCGAGCGGCTGCTGGCCCTGGCCGATGGCGAGCGCCGCCTGACCAACCTGCTGCACCTGGCCGAGCTGCTGCAGAGCGAAAGCCTGCAGCGTCCGGGGCTGGAGCAGCTGCTGAGCTGGTTCAACGCCCAGCGCAGCAGCGAGGCCCACGGTGAAGAAGCCCTGCTGCGCCTGGAGAGCGATGCCGAGCGGGTGCAGATCGTCACCATCCACACCTCCAAGGGTCTGGAATACCCGCTGGTGTTCTGCCCCTACCTGTGGGACGGCGCCCTGTTGCGCCAGCAGGAAGACATTACTTGCCATGCCGACGACGGCACGCCGTTGCTCGACCTGGGTGGCGCCGACTTCGATACGCACCGCGAGCGGGCGCGTCACGAGCGTTTTGCCGAGCGTTTGCGCCTGACCTATGTGGCCCTGACTCGGGCCCGCGACCGTCTGTGGCTGCATTGGGGGCCGGTCGACTGCAAGCCGAAAAAGGACGGTAGCCTGAGCGAAGCGGGGCTGCACAGCAGTGCCCTGGCCTGGCTGCTGCACGGCCGCGGCCTGTCAGGCGAGGATGCCCTGGGCGAATTGGCCGGCCACCTGCAGAGCCTCAGCCCGAGCGGCCTGCGCGGCGAAATCGAGCAACTGGTGGCCAGCAGTCAGGGGCAGATGGCCGTGCAGCCGCTGCGCGACAGCGAAGCCAGTGCCGCCGGGGAACGCCGCGCAGCGGCGCCGCAGCAACTCGAGCAGCTGCACCGCAGCCTGTATAGCGCCTGGCGTATCGGCAGCTTCTCCGGACTGGCCGCCGGCATGCACGTGGAGGCGCCGGACCGCGACGGGCTGGTGATTCCGGCTGCCAGCGAACCGGGCACTGGCTTCTTCGCCTTCCCCCGTGGCGCCCGTGCCGGTACCTGCCTGCACGCGATTCTGGAGGACTGGGCGCGCGGCAAGGCGCCGCTGGCCGAGTTGATCGAGCCGGCGCTGAGTGGTCATGGGATTGCTACGGACTGGGCCGAGATTGCCTTAAACCAGTTGCAGCAAGTGGTCGATAGCGATCTGGACGGCCAGGGCCTGACTCTGGCCAGCCTGCAAGCCGCGCGGCGCCTGCCCGAGCTGGGCTTCACCTTCCCGGTGGCGAACCTGGATGTGCAGCGCTTGCGCAGCATCCTCGCCGACCCGGCCCACGGCCTGCCCGCGCCGATGCGCGAGGCCGCCGCGCGCCTGGAATTCGACAGCCTCAAGGGCTTTCTCAAGGGCTTTATCGACTTGACCTTCGAGCATGACGGGCGCTGGTACATCGCCGACTACAAGTCCAACTGGCTCGGCCCGGACGCCAGCTTCTATGGTGGCGACCGGCTGATCCAGGCCCTGGCCGGCGAGCACTACTACCTGCAATATCTGATCTACCTGGTGGCGCTGCGGCGCTTCCTGCGCCAACGCCTGGCCGACTTCGCCGACAGCCAGCTGGGCGGCGCCTACTACCTGTTCCTGCGCGGCATGCCGAGCGCCGGGGTGTATTTCGCGCGACCGGCCGACAGCCTGCTGGATGCCCTGGATCGACTGTTTGCGGAGGGCGTCTGATGCGCGCGCTGAGTAGCCCGGATCGATTGTTTGCCAGGGAGGTTGCAGCATGAATCCGCTGTGCATGGCGCTGTGTGGGAGCGGTCTCGACCGCGATACCGCCGCCACAACAACATCGCGGCCGAGGCCGCTCCCACTATCAGCCTCGTGCAACCCTGCAATGGCGGTGGCCCCATGACCCTTACCGACCTGCCCCTCGGGCCGCTGGAGCGTGCCCTGGTCGACAGCCTGCAGCGCCTAGATCCCGAGGCCAATACCCTGCTGCTGGCCTCGGCGGCGCTGCTCTGCGCGGCGCTGGACAAGGGCGATGTATGCCTGCCGCTGGCGCGTCTGGCCGGGCAGCGGCCGTGGCCGGAGCACGGCTATACCCTGCCCGCGCTGCACGACTGGCTGGCCGAACTGCAGGCCTCACCACTGGTGGGCGCGGCCGGTGCTTTCGCCCCCCTGACCCTGGTGGGCCAGCGCCTCTATCTCGCCCGTTATCAGGCTTATGAGCAGCAGCTGGCCGAGCAATTGTTGCTGCGCGCCGGGGATACCCCGGTGGTCGATGAAGCGCGCCTGAGCGAGAGCCTGACGCGCCTGTTTGCCTTCAACGCCACGTCACAGCCTGGCCAGCAGCCCGACTGGCAACGGCTGGCCGCCGCGCAGGCGGTGCGGCGCAAGCTGGCGGTGATCTCCGGCGGCCCCGGCACCGGCAAGACCACCACCGTGGTGCGCCTGCTCGCCGCGCTCCTGGAGCAACCGGGCGGCGAGCGTCTGGCCATCGGCCTGGCCGCGCCGACCGGCAAGGCGGCGGCGCGCATGGCCGAGGCGATCCGCAACGCCAAGGCCGCGCTGCCGGTCAGCGACGCGGTGAAGGCGCAGCTG
>JBFKAF010000565.1:0-2624 GCA_041621735.1 Pseudomonas sp. | reverse complement strand
TTTCGGGGGCTTTTTCGTTTCAGGCTGTTCAAGTGTTGATGAAGTGTCGAAAGTCAGACCCAGGGCTCAGCCTAACAGCATCCTGCAAATGATCCGGTGCCAAGTGTGCATAACCTGGCCGTGCAATTTCACTGCTTTAGCATCCAATATTCGGAGCTTGGGGTGGCTCAAGACAAGCTCGCACATCTGACCGGGCGCTTCTGGCGTAACTCTGCAGGCGAAGGCAGCGGCCTTGGCTCTCGATCGCCATCGCCGAGCGCTGCGGCTGCGAGCTGGAGTTCGTCAGCACTGGTGATGGGGTGTGTGTGAATTTTGTCGTGGTCATAGGCGCAGCACCGTAGGCGTGGCACACCCGCATTGCTTTATTCACCTCGGCCTCAAGACCTGAGAGAAAGCCGCAACAATCGCAGAAGGATGGTCTTGAGCGAAAAACTACTCGATGGCCTCGTAGGGCAGGCCTACGTAGTTTTCCGCGATGGTCCGGCGCCCGGCTTCGGAGCCGACAAAGTAGTCCAGTTCGGTCTGTTGCATGCGCTGGCTGAAGGCGTCTGTGTCGGGAAATTTGTGCAGCATCGAGGTCATCCACCAAGAGAAGCGCTCGGCTTTCCAGATACGCTTCAGGCATGCGGCCGAGTAGCGGTCCAACAACTCATGGCGACCCTCGCGATAGACCTTGAGCAGGATGCGATACAGCGTGCTGACATCGCTGGCGGCCAGATTCAGGCCCTTGGCGCCGGTGGGCGGGACAATATGCGCGGCGTCGCCGAGCAGGAACAGGTGGCCGTACTGCATGGGCTCGACCACGTAGCTGCGCAGTGGTGCGATGCTTTTCTCAATGGATGGCCCGGTGACCAGGCGCGCGGCGGTTTCGGCCGGCAGGCGGCTTTTCAGCTCATCCCAGAAGCGTTTATCGGGCCAGTCCTCAACCTTTTCTTCTGCACCCACTTGCACGTAATAGCGGGTGCGGGTCGGTGAACGCATGCTGCACAGGGCGAAGCCGCGTTCATGGTTGGCGTAGATCAGCTCCTCGTTGACCGGTGGGGTGTCGGCCAGCACACCGAGCCAGCCGAAGGGGTAGACCCGCTCGAACTCCTTGAGCACGCCTTGTGGGATGGCTTGTCGCGACACGCCATGGAAACCGTCGCAGCCGGCGATGTGTTCGCAGTCCAGGCGCACGCTTTCGCCATTGTGGGTGAAGCTGACATGCGGCCGCTCGCCCTTGAGTTCGTGCAGCTGTACGTCCGTCACCTGGTACAGGGTGATGCCGCCGCTGGCCTGGCGCGCCGCCATCAGGTCGCGGGTGACTTCGGTCTGGCCGTAGATCATCACGCTCTTGCCGCCGGTGAGTTCGCGCAGGTCGATGCGCTCGCGGCGGCCGTCGAAGGCCAGCTCGAAGCCGTCATGTACCAGCCCTTCGCGCTCCATGCGTTCACTCACGCCGGCCTCACGCAGCAGCTCGACCATGCCCTGTTCCAGCACGCCGGCACGAATGCGGCCGAGCACATAATTTGGGCTCTGGCGTTCGATGATGATGTTGTCGATACCGGCCTTGAGCAGTAGTTGGCCGAGCAGAAGGCCGGACGGGCCGGCGCCGATGATGGCGACTTGGGTCTTCATTGTTATTGTCCTTGGGGCGATGCGACAGGCTCTTTAGCACCTGGCTGGATTTGTTCTCCTGTATTTTTGGTGGATAGGCTTCGGCTTTGAAGGCACTATTCGATTATCTTTCTGGACTTTTCGAGTATTTCAGCGCGATGCATAAAACTCCCGCCACGGCGGTTCCGGTGTTCAAGCTGTACGGCGAGACGGCTGCCTGGCCGACACCGGATCTGATCCATTGCGAGTCGATTGCCGAACGCAGTCGCCTGCATGACTGGGAGATCAAGCCGCATCGGCATGGCGATCTGCTGCAGTTGCTGTATGTGCAAAGCGGCAGCGCCGAACTGGAAGTGGAGGGCGTGGTTAATCGCGTCGAAGAGGCGTCGCTGCAGGTGGTGCCGGCGCTCAGCGTGCATGGCTTTCGTTTTTCCCAGGATGTTCAGGGCCATGTGCTGAGCCTGGCCCTGCCGCTGGTGGAACAGCTCGGTGCGCTGCTCGACAGTCCGCCGCTGGCGCGTGCGGCCTGTTATCCAGTGAGCGGGCAGAAGCATTACCTGGACGCGCTGTTCGACTCCATCGCCGAGGAGTACAGCGCGCAACAGCTAGGCCGCGAGTTGATGCTGCAGTCGCTGATCAGCGCGCTGCTGGTGTGGGTTGGGCGTCGCTCGCAGGCATTGGCGCATGCCGAGGCGCAGAGCCAGGACCGTGGTCGCGAGCATCTGCAGCGCTTCACCCGCCTGCTGGAAATGCAGTTTCGCGAACACCGGCCGATTGAACATTACGCTACCGAACTGGGCATCAGTGCCGCCCACCTGAATGCCCTGTGTCGGCGACTGGCCGGGCAGTCGGCCTTGCAGCTGATCAACCAGCGTCTGCTGTTGGAGGCCAAGCGTTGCCTGGTCTACACCGCGATGACCATCAATCAGGTGTCGGACAGCCTGGGGTTTTCAGAACCCGCCTATTTTTCCCGATTCTTCAAGCGGGGCAGCGGGCTGACGCCCAAGGCTTTCCGTCTGCAACGTTGA
>JBFKAF010000564.1:0-2626 GCA_041621735.1 Pseudomonas sp. | reverse complement strand
GTGCCGCCCGGGGCGAAGACCTTGATCCCGGCCACCGAGGCGATATTGATGATGTGCCCGCTGTTCTGCCTGTGCATGTGCGGCAGCGCGGCGGCGATGCCATAGAGCACGCCCTTGATGTTGATGTCGATCATTCGTTCCCACTCGTCGGTGCGGCCCTGCGCGAGCGGCGCAATGGCCATCAGCCCGGCGTTGTTGACCAGCACATCGATGCGCCCAAAGCTGTCCAGCGCGCCCTGGATCAGCGCATTGACTTGCGCCGGCACAGTAACGTCGGTGGCGAAGGCCACGGCCTTGCCGCCCTTGGCGGTGATGTCGCTGACGATGCTGTCGAGGTTTTCCTTGCGCCGCGCACCCAGCACCACCGAGGCGCCCAGCGCCGCCAGATGACGCGCGGTGATTTCGCCCAGACCGCTGCTGGCACCGGTGATGACCACGACCTTGCCGGAAATGTTGTTGCTCATGCTGTACTCCTCAACCAAACGGGAAGGTGCAGGAAGACTCCTGCAATGCCAGTCAGTATGCGCAGCGCTGTTAATCCACTGAATGGAAGAGTTAGGATTTAGCAATTCCATAATCTGGAATTATCTACGCTCACACAGGAGCAAAAACGTGCTCAACCGGATGGAAATGCTACGGATCTTCGCGGTCGCGGCGGAAACCAGCAACTTTCGCGAGGCCGCCAGCCGCCTGGGGGTCTCGCCACAGAGCGTGACCCGGGCGATCAAGGAGCTGGAAGCCCTGTTCGGTGAGCCGCTGTTTCACCGCAGCACCCGCCAGGTGCAGATCAGCGCATTCGGCGAGCAACTGGCCAGCCAGGCGCGGCAAACCCTGAGCAGCTTCGATCAGCTGTTTCAACGCCATACCCAACCGTCCGCCACCGAGCTGGGCGGACGCGTGCGCATCACCGCACCCAACGCGGTCGGCAGGCGTTTCGTCCTGCCGGTGCTGGGCGATTTGATGGCCGAATACCCGCAGATCGAGTTCGACCTGCGCCTCTCGGACCTGATGACCGATGCGGTGGATGCGCAAATCGACATGGGCGTGCGCATCGGCTTTATCCGCGATCGCAGCTATATCGCCCGCGCGGTGGCGAAAGTCCCTTTGTTCACGGTGGCGACTCCGGCCCTGCTGGCGAAAATCGGCAGCCCCGCCAGCATCGAGGATCTGCACAATTTGCCCACCAGCGCCCTGGTCGACCGCGGCAGCGGCCGGCCCTGGCCCTGGTATTTCAACAATGGCCGGCACCTGCAACCGGCCAACCCTGGTTTCACCACCGACGATCAGGAAACCGAACTCGACGCCGTACTGGCTGGGCTGGTTATCGGCCAGCTGCCCAGCTATCTGGTGCTGCCGGCCATTCGCAGCGGCCAACTGTGCAGCCTGCTCAACGAGCAGCGGCCGCCACCCTGGGAGCTGTTTCTCTATCGGCCACAACGCGGCCCGGTGCCGGCGCGCATTCGCCTGGTGTACGAGCGTCTGGCCGAGTCTCTCGGCGACCCGGCGCGGGTGCCCAGTGGGGTTGAATGAACCTGGCGCAGCCGGCGGCATGCAGCTCATAGCCGCCTAACTGTGTACTCTGACGCCACCGCTCCACTCGGTCCGTTTCAGCACAAGGAATAACCAGGATGAAGAAACTGCTTGGCCTGCTCGCTTTGATGATCGCCGCCCTGGCGATCTACCTGGCGCTGACCCCCAGCCCCATCGACCCACTCGCCTGGCAGGCGCCGCCAGCCCCCGCCATGACCGGCGTACTGGAACCCAACGACACGCTGATGAAGGCGCAGCTGCTCGGTAAAGGCCGGATCCATGGACCCGAAGACACTGCCGTGGATGCGCAGGGCCGGGTCTACAGCGGCCTGCATGACGGCAGCATCGTGCGCATCGAGGCCGATGACAGCGTCGAGCCCTTCGCCGACACCCAGGGCCGCCCCCTGGGCATGGACTTCGACGCAGACGGCAACCTGATCGTCGCCGACGCCTACAAGGGCCTGCTGTCGATCACCCCACAAGGGCAGATCAAGGTGCTCAGCACCGAGGCCGAGGGCGTGCCCTTCCGCTTCACCGATGACCTGGATATCGCCCGCGACGGCACCATCTACTTCAGCGACGCCAGCCAGCGCTTCGAACAGCCGGACTACCTGCTCGACCTGCTCGAGGCGCGCCCCTGGGGCCGTCTGCTCAGCTACGACCCCGCCATCGGCGAAACCAAGGTACTGCTCAAGGACCT
Source organism: Pseudomonas sp. (assembly GCA_041621735.1). Classification (GTDB taxonomy): domain Bacteria; phylum Pseudomonadota; class Gammaproteobacteria; order Pseudomonadales; family Pseudomonadaceae; genus Aquipseudomonas. Next base: position 396 of record JBFKAF010000564.1, on the reverse strand, counting down.
GTACTTCGCCAATGGCGTGGCGCTGTCGGCCAACGAGGACTTCGTCCTGGTCAACGAAACCTATCGCTATCGCATCACCCGCTACTGGCTGAAAGGCGCAAAAGCCGGCACCCACGATGTGTTCATCGACAACCTGCCGGGCCTGCCGGATAACCTGCAAGGCGACCGCGCCGGCACCTTCTGGGTGGCCCTGCCGTCACCGCGCAAGGCCGACGCCGACTTCCTTCATCGCCACCCCTGGCTGAAAGCGCAACTGGCCAAACTGCCGCGCGCGCTGTGGCCCAAAGCAGTGCCCTACGGTTTTGCCATCGCGATCAATGAACAGGGTGAGATCATCCGCAGCCTGCACGACACCAGCGGCAGCCACCTGCGCATGGTCACCTCGGTCAAGCCGGT
>JBFKAF010000563.1:0-2630 GCA_041621735.1 Pseudomonas sp. | reverse complement strand
TTTGTAGTCATCCTGTTTGCCCAGATCCTCAGCCGTAACCTGTTCAACCATTCGATCTCCTGGACCGAAGAACTGGTCACTTACATGTTCGTCTGGTTCGCCTTCTTCGGCGCCAGCTACGCTGCCAAGCTGGCAGCCCACAACCGCGTCACCTTCCAGTTCAAGTTCATGCCACGCAAAGTGGCGGTGGGCCTGGAAGCGCTCTCCGACCTGATCTGGGTTGGTTTCAACAGCTACTTCGTCTACCTCAGCGTGATCTTCTTCATGAAGGCCAATGTGTTCTGGAAATCCCAGACCCTGGGCATTCCGATGAAGTACCTGTACCTGATCCTGCCCATCGCCTTCACCCTGATGACCCTGCGCGTGCTCCAGGTCAACTACTACAAACTGGTCAAGGGTATCGACATCCGTGACCCGGAAACCGAGGAGCTCGACAAGATCATTCACGACTCCGCACAGCACGACGACAGCCAACTGCGGGAGCGGGTCCATGGTTGATACCAATATTGTCTATATCCTCTTCGGCTCCTTCCTCCTGCTGCTGCTGATCGGCACGCCGATCAGCATCTCGCTGGCGGTCTCGGCCCTGGCCTCGTTCGTTTACCTGGGCGAGAACCCGATCAAGTTCGTGCAGATCGCCTTCACCTCGGTGGGCTCCTTCCCGCTGATGGCGCTACCGGCCTTTATTCTCGCCGGTGCGCTGATGGAGGCGGCAGGCATCTCGAAACGCCTGGTGACCCTGGCGGAAAGTTTCGCCGGCCCTATCACCGGCGGCATGTCCGCCGCTGCCGTGATGGCCTGCCTGTTCTTCGGCGCCATCTCCGGTTCCGGCCCGGCCACCACCGCGGCGGTCGGCATGCTGATGATCCCGGCCATGGTCAAGCGTGGTTACGGCAAAGGTTACGCCTCGGCGGTCACCGCCTCCTCCGGCGGCCTGGGCATCATCATTCCGCCGTCCATTCCGATGGTGATCTTCGGCATCTCGGCCATGGGCATGCTGCCGTCATCCGATGCGGTAGAGAAGTACGGTGAATTCGGTTCGGTGTCGATTCCCAAGCTGTTCATCGCCGGGGTCGTGCCGGGGCTGATGCTGGCCGGCGGGCTGTTGGTGATGAACTACTTCCGCTGCAAGAACCTGGGCTACACCGGCAGTGGCGAAGGCTGGTCCACGGCGAAGATCCGCAAGGCCTTGCGCGATGGCATCTGGTCGATCCTCGCGCCCTTCGTGATTCTCGGCGGCATCTACACCGGCCTGTTCACCCCGACCGAATCGGCCATAGTGGCGATTTTCTACACCCTGTTCGTCGGCCTGTTCATCCACCGCGAGCTGCACATCAAGGAGCTGTTCAAGTCGCTGGAGACCACCACCTGGATCACCGGGCGAGTGCTGGTGATTCTATTCACCGCCACAGTGTTCGGCCGCCTGCTGGTGGAGAACCAGATTCCGGCCATAGTCGCCGACTCGATGCTCAGCCTGACCGACAACCTCTACCTGATCTGGATATTGATCATCGGTTTCCTGCTGTTCGTCGGCATGTTCATGGAAACCCTGGCGGCGATCATGATCCTCACCCCGGTGATTCTGCCGATCGCCTACAGCCTGGGCATCGACCCGGTGCACTTCGGCATCGTGCTGATCTGTTGTTTGAGCATCGGCTTCATGACCCCGCCGATGGGCGAGAACCTGTTCATCGCCTCCGGTATCTCCGGCACGGCGATCGAGGACATCTCGCACAAGGCGCTGCCCTTCGTGGCGATCCTGACCATCGCGACCATAGTCATCGCCTACGTGCCGGCGATCAGCCTGACCCTACCCGCGCTTTTGGGGTATTGACGCCCCTCACCTCGCGCTAATCGGGATCGCCAGCCATTGCACGCTGGCGGTCCCGATTTGCCTTGCGCGGCAGGCGACGGACGGCAATCAGCTTTCGGCTTGCTCCAACGCCTGCACCAGCGCCTTGAGAAAACGCGCCGCCTCGCCGCCGGTGACCGCGCGGTGATCGAAGGTCAGCGACAGCGGCAGGATCGGGTGCACCACCACCTGGCCATCCACCGCCACCGGCTCGTCGCGAATACCGCCGGCGCCGATGATCGCCACCTGCGGCGGCACCACGATGGGGTTGGCGTAGCGGCCGAACAGGGTGCCGAAGTTGGACAGGGTCAGGGTAGCGCCCATCATTTCCTGCGGCGGGATCGAGCGCGCCTTGACGTCGGCGCGCAGGCGCGCGGCGCCCTCCTTCAAGTCCTCGGCGCTGCGCGCGCCGACATTGCGCAACACCGGCACGAACAGGCCCTCGGGGCTGTCCACGGCGATGCCCAGATCCAGCTGCTCATGCTGTTTGAGCGACAGCGACTTGCCGTCGAACCAGCTGTTGAGTATCGGCTCGGCCGCACAGGCCGCGGCGATGGCCTGGGCCAGGCGCACCAGCGGGTCGCGGGCCTGGGTCCAGCGGTGCAGGTCGGCATCGCCGACGATCATCACCGGCACCACCTCGGCATGCGAGCGCGCCATGTTGATCGCCATGCTGCGCCGCACGCCGCGCAGCTTCTCGCCGCCGAACTTGTCGCGCGCACTCTGGGTCGCGGCCTCGACATCGGCACGGGTGATCAGGCCATCCGTGCCGCTGCCC
>JBFKAF010000562.1:0-2641 GCA_041621735.1 Pseudomonas sp. | reverse complement strand
TGCGGTGCGGCCGATTTCGCCTTGTGACCCACATGGATGTGGGAAATGCCGTTACCCGTCGGGAACGGGTGCGGCCCTTGCCTTCGCTCGCTGCATTTTTCAACGGCCTGCAAGTGGCCGGCTTGGTCAACCCCTCGGCCGGGGGGAGGACCCAACCGACGGGCAGGGTGGTAGTAGAACTTCAGCATGCTTGCTTCCCTTGCGGCGTCACCTCTCAGGCGACGCTTTCAGGGATCAGTTTGTCCTGGGTCTGCAGATCGAAGTCCGAGGCGTCATGCCGTTCGTGCAGCTGTTCCGCAGGCTCGCCCCAGGTGCGGTTTACCTTGAGTCCACGCTGAACGGCGGGGCGCTCAAGGATCTCTTCGGCCCAGCGGCGCAGGTTTTTGTAGCTTTCGACCTGCAGAAACTCGCCCGCGCCATAGGCCTTGCCCAGCACCAGGTTGCCGTACCAGGGCCAGGTGGCGATGTCGGCGATGGAGTATTCGTCACCGCCCAGATAACGGTGCCCGGCCAACTCGCGGTCGAGTACGTCCATCTGACGTTTCACCTCCATGGTGAAGCGGTTGATCGGGTATTCGAATTTCTCCGGCGCGTAAGCGTAGAAATGTCCGAAACCACCACCCAGGTAAGGGGCCGAGCCCTGCAACCAGAACAACCAGTTGATCACCTCGGTGCGCGCCGCGGCGTCCTTGGGTAGGAAATGTCCGAATTTCTCCGCCAGATAGAGCAGAATCGCGCCGCTTTCAAAGACCCGGCTGCCGCTTTCGCTATCGAAGAGTGCCGGGATTTTCGAGTTTGGATTGACTTCGACGAAGCCCGACGAGAACTGCTGGCCCTCGCCAATGCGGATCAGGTGGGCGTCATATTCCGCACCGGCTTCGCCCAGGGCCAGCAGCTCCTCAAGCAGGATGGTGACCTTCTGGCCATTGGGCGTGCCCAGCGAATAAAGCTGTAGGGGATGTTTTCCACGCGGCAGAGTGGCCTCGTGTGTGGGGCCGGCGATAGGACGGTTGATTTTGGCCCATTCCCCGCCATTTTCGGCGTCCCAGGTCCAGACCTTGGGTGGTTGGTAAGTGTGCGTACCAGACATAATTCGGACTTCCTCATTGATTGTTGAGAATTGGCTCAGCCTTGCAGCTCGGCCAACTGTTCCAAGATGCGTGTGTAGTTCTCTACTCCTTGAGCACCGGTCACAAGATGGCGACGGTTGAAGATCATCGCCGGCACACCGCGAATGCCTTGGCCCAGCCAGGCGTTTTCGGCAGTACGCACCTCGCTGGCAAAGCGCTGATCTTCAACAACGGCCAGGGCCTCGGTGCGCTCCAAGCCGATTTCTGCGGCCACCTCCGCCAGCACGGTGTTGTCAGACAGGTTGCGGCGATGGGTGAAATGCGCGGTAAACAGGGCCTGTTTCAGCTCGTGCATACGCTCTTGCCGCTCGGCCCAATGCAGAAGCTGATGCACGTTGAAGGTGTTGTGCATGCGCATGTCGTCGGCGAAGCGGAACTCGAAGCCGAGGGCTGCGCCGACCTCGGTCATCCTGACCCGACTGTCTTCCGATTGTTCCTTCGTGGTGCCGTATTTCTCGGCCACGTGCTCGCGTAGGTTCTGGCCCTCGGGCGGCATGTCGGGGTTCAGCTCGAACGGCTGCCAGTGAATCTCATGGGGCGTGCCGGTCGCCTGCAGTGCCTGTGCCAGCTGCCGGTAGCCGATGATGCACCAGGGGCAGACCACATCAGACACGATGTCGATCCGCAGCGTTGGGAGTGGGGTGGTCATGGCGACTCCTTGACTGAGTTGGATGAGCGGCCCGGCGCCGAGATGGTGGCGTCTGTCATCCTGATGACTGCGATCGACAGGTCGTCAGGGAGAAGAGCCTGTCCCCCAACGCACCCGCGAATTTCCTGCCATAGGCGATAAATGCCAAGCGCGGTAGCCTGACGCTTGCCCAGGTCATGATGCCGCTCAGGATACCCGCGACCATCGACATGATCGACAACACGGTGGCGAGCTTGTTGAGAGCGGGCGTCTGCCTTTGGGGCGCGCCGCCTGGCCCGCCTGAATCGAGTTGCTTATGTCGACTCAAGACCTTGCTCGAGGTAAATGCCGAAGACGCCGCGTTACGGTCCCAGGTAGAGGCAATGCTCGCGACTATCGAGCAGGGGCTGTGCCAGGCACTCAGATTGAGGCGCTTGCCGAGGATATGGCCAGCATGCTCGATGCCTACCGAGCCCGCTGAGTCAGTGCTGATACCTTAGACGGCTTGCGCAGATTCCCCTGCGATTCCCCGAGCCTGCTCTCACCCATCCAGCGGTCGAGCCGCTTCGATTTATTCAGGATCAGCCTGCCCCAGTTGTTCCTTGCAGTAATCCATGAACAGCTGCGCCGGCTTGGTCAGCTGGGCGCGCTTGAGCCAGGCGGCCACCAGGCCGGAGGTGCTGATCTGCTCGGCGATATCTACCGTCACCACCTTCTTGCCGTCGTAGGTGCATTCCGAGCGAGGCCGGGTCACCAGCAGCGAGAAGCCGAAGCCCTGGCCGACCATGCCGCGCACCATCTCGATCGACGGCGAACTGAAGACGATGTTCGGGGTCAGGCCCAGCTCGCTGAAGATGCTCACGAAGTAGCTGCGACTCGGCAG
>JBFKAF010000561.1:0-2643 GCA_041621735.1 Pseudomonas sp. | reverse complement strand
TTTTCCGACTCATCTCATCGACCGACGCGACCTATCTAAATAGCCTGTAGCGCGCCAGCCCTGACTCAATCGTCCGGACTGGCGTCTTCTGCTCAGGCCGCGCCCTGTTCGAGCCTGAGCTGGCCCTCGATCCACTTCACGAAGCTGCGAATCTTCGGCACTTCCGCGGCATGCTCGGCGTAGGCCAGAAAATGCGCGCCGGCGCTGGGCATCGGATGATCCCAGGGGATCACCAACTTGCCTTCGCTCAGTTCGTCCTCCACCAGGAAGCGTGGCACCAGCGCCACCCCGCAGCCGGACTGGGCGGCGCGGATGCACATATAGAAGGTTTCGAAGCGCGGGCCGTGGTAGCTGCGTTCGGTCTGCAGGCCCTGCCCCTCGAACCACTCATGCCAGGCCGCCGGCCGTGAGGCGCACTGCAACAAGACCCTGTCGCTCAGTTGCAGGGCATTGTCCAGCGGCGTTGCCGGCAGGATGTCCGGGGCGCAGACCGGCACCATCTGCTCGCCGAACAGCTCGATACACTCGGCCCCCGGCCAGGTGCCCTGACCGAAGAAGAACACCACGTCGGCGCGCGCCTGGAGCAGGTCGAAGGGCTCCAGTTCGTTGCGAATATCCAGATGGATATTCGGGTTGGCCGCGCCGAAGCCCTTGAGGTGCGGGATCAACCAGCGCGCGCCGAAAGTCGGCTGGGTGGCGACCTTGAGCACCTCGGTTTCGCCGCCGTAGGAGAGGATGTAGTGGGTGGACATCTCCACCTGCTTGAGGATCTTGTTCACCTCGGTCAGGTACAGCGAGCCGGCCGGGGTCAATTGCAGGCGCCGGCGAATGCGCCGGAACAGCAAGTGCTGGAGCATTTCCTCCAGCTGCGCGACCTGTTTGCTCACCGCGCTCTGGGTCAGAAACAGCTCTTCGGCGGCGCGGGTAAAGCTCAGATGACGGGCCACCGCCTCGAAGCATTGCAGGGCGGTCATCGAGGGCATCAGGCGTTTGGACATGGACAATCTCGCACAGGCTAGGAAGCGGTTAACTATCGAATGGATGATGCAGTGGCTTGTCGAGTCAAACTCAAGCACCGGGCTGGCCCGCCCCCCTAATCTCAGCGCGGTCCGCAGCCAGTGCGGTTCAGTTGCCGCTCGCAGCGCGCCGAAACGGGCGCAATGGCCGTGTTTGGATGAATCGAAGGAATGACATGGCGAATAATGCTCGCTTGCTGCACGCCAGGCAGAGGATTAATACTGACCTGGATGATTATTTTCAACCACTAGCAGAAACAGGAGAGGACCATGGTTGACGGACTTCTGAGTCGCCTCGGGGTTAACGCCCAGGCCGTAGAGAGTGGTAACTACCCGGTTCACACCCCGATCGATGGCAGCCAAATCGCTTCTGTCACCCTGGAAGATCGCGCGGCGGTGCAGGCGAAAATCCAACGCGCCGAGCAGGCCTTCCAAGCCTGGCGCACGGTTCCGGCGCCGCGTCGCGGCGAGCTGATCCGCCTGTTCGGCGAGGTGCTGCGCAAGCACAAGGCCGACCTCGGCGAGCTGGTGTCCTGGGAAGCCGGCAAGATCACTCAGGAAGGCCTGGGCGAAGTGCAGGAAATGATCGACATCTGCGATTTCGCGGTCGGGCTGTCGCGCCAGCTCTATGGTCTGACCATCGCCTCCGAGCGTCCGGGCCACCATATGCGCGAGACCTGGCAGCCGCTGGGCGTAGTCGGGGTAATCAGTGCCTTCAACTTCCCGGTCGCGGTCTGGGCCTGGAACACCACCCTGGCGCTGGTCTGCGGCGATGCGGTGATCTGGAAACCGTCGGAAAAGACCCCGTTGACCGCTCTCGCCTGCCAGGCCCTGTTCGAGCAGGCGCTGCAAGCCTTCGGCGATGCGCCCGAAGGCCTCAGCCAGTTGATCATCGGCGACCGTGACGCCGGCGAAGCCCTGGTCGACGACCCGCGCGTCGCCCTGATCAGCGCCACCGGCAGCACCCGCATGGGCCGCGAAGTCGGGCCGCGCGTAGCCGCGCGCTTCGGCCGCAGCATCCTCGAACTGGGCGGTAACAACGCCATGATTCTCACCCCCAGTGCGGACCTGGACATGGCCGTGCGCGCCATCCTGTTCGGCGCGGTCGGTACCGCCGGGCAACGCTGCACCACCCTGCGTCGGCTGATCGCCCACGCATCGGTGAAGGACGAAATCATCGCCCGTCTCAAGGTGGCCTACGCCAAGGTACGCATCGGCCATCCGTTGGAAGGCAATCTGGTCGGCCCGCTGATCGACCAGCACGCCTATGAGGCCATGCAGGGTGCCCTGAGCCAGGCACGCAAAGAAGGTGGCCAGGTGTTCGGCGGCGAACGCCAGCTGGCCGAGCAGTTCCCCAATGCCTATTACGTGGCGCCGGCCATCGTCGAGATGCCCGGCCAGAGCGAGGTGGTACGTCACGAAACCTTCGCGCCGATCCTTTACGTGATCAGCTACCAGGACTTCGACCAGGCGCTGCGCCTGAACAACGAAGTGCCTCAGGGGCTGTCGTCCTGCGTGTTCACCACCGACCTGCGCGAAGCCGAGCAGTTCCAGAGTGCCGCCGGCAGCGACTGCGGCATCGCCAACGTCAACATCGGCACCAACGGTGCGGAAATCGGTGGTGCCT